>CADBRY010000082.1 GCA_902797195.1 uncultured Eubacteriales bacterium | reverse complement strand
TGGAGCAGCCGAGAAAACAGCTGCTCAGGCGATAATCCAGGGAATAGCCGAGGACAAAGGTCTGTTCGTTCCCGACAGGATTCCTGAATTACCTGAAACAATTTCCGCCTACAAGTGTAAAACATATAAAGAGGTGGCAACGAGCATAATAGGAGCTTTCTTCGATGACTTTACAGATGAAGAGCTGAAGTACTGCATCGATGGTGCCTACACGGATAAGTTCACATCGCCGGATGTGGTTCCGGTTGTGGAGGCGGGAGGCGCTCACTTCCTTGAGCTGTATCACGGAAGGACCGCTGCCTTCAAGGATCTTGCTCTTTCCATTCTTCCTTATCTTCTGACAACTGCCACGAAGAAGGAAAATGAGGAAAAGAAGATATGCATCCTGACCGCGACCTCAGGGGATACGGGCAAGGCGGCCCTGGAAGGTTTTGCGGACGTGCCGGGGACCGAGATAGTGGTCTTCTTCCCGAACCACGGAGTCAGCGCTGTGCAGGAAAGACAGATGGTGACACAGACGGGAGACAACACACACGTATTCGCCATCGAAGGAAATTTCGACGATGCCCAGACGGCGGTGAAGAGGATTTTCAACGACAAGGATTTCGCCGAGAAGCTGGAAGGGTACGGATGCAGATTTTCCTCCGCAAACTCCATTAATATCGGAAGGCTTGTGCCTCAGGTGGCATACTACGTCTGGGGCTACGGAAAACTTTTGGAGAAGGGTACGATCAGCGAAGGGCAGCCCATAAACATCGTTGTGCCCACGGGTAATTTCGGAAACATCCTCGCCGCATATTATGCATCGGAGATGGGGATACCCGTAAACAGATTCATCTGTGCTTCCAACAAAAACAGGATACTCACAGACTTCTTCGGCAGCGGAGAATATGACATGGACAGACCTTTTTATCTGACCAACTCTCCGTCCATGGACATACTGATTTCCAGCAATCTTGAACGTCTTCTGTATCATCTCAGCGGCGGCGATGGAAATGAGATAAAGAATCTGATGGCAGATCTTGAGAAAAACAAGAGCTATAGGGTCAGCGACAGGATCCGCTCCGGCATGGAGAAATTCTGGGGAGGCTGCGCCACGGTGGAGGAAACCAACGAGACTATCGGATCCATGTACAAAGACAACGGATACCTTATAGACACTCATACGGCGGTGGCATATAAAGTGTATCGTGACTATGTTGAACAGACAGGTGACGAAACGCCCGCCCTTATCGCTTCAACGGCAAGCCCCTACAAGTTTGCCGAAAGCGTAGCCCTTTCCCTGGGGCTTGAGAAAAAAGACAATGGCTTCGAGTATATCGAAGACGTTGCCCGTGAGACAGGCGTGCCCGTCCCCGAAGCGCTGCAGGGGCTGGATAAAAAAGAGATCCGTCACAGAGGCGTGATCGAAACATCCGAAATGGAAAAAGCTATTGAAGAGAGTGTCAGAAAGTAAGCACTCACAAAAGAGAAAGGACATTAAAATGAAAAGACAATTGATGCGTTTGGCCGTGATAGCAATGGTGATACTGACGGCCGTTGCCTTTGCAGGATGCGGATCCTCCGAGCCAAAATCACTGGAAGAATACATCGATCAGAACCCCGATGCCAGGGAGGAAGTGGACAAGGCTGTAAAAATGGACTCTCTTTCGGACATCATGGATGTTGAGGTCAATTATAAGGAAAACGACGTTATCATAACATGCGCCCTTAAGACGACCTACGATGATGACATTATAAACCCCGTTGTAAAGGCATACGAACAGAATGAAGCTGATCTCAAAAGCACCGTGGATGAAGCTATAAAGCAGATAGAGTCAGAGACGGGGATCAGTAATGTGGGAATAGACATCGTGATCAAGAACGGCGATGGCAGCGAGGTCTGGAACAAACACTATACGGGAGACTGATCACCTGTATTTCTCGTGGACCTTTCTTATACGAACGTGATGCAGACCGCGGCGTGGGCTTGTTATCTTGCCTATGCCGCGATTGTATATTTTAAAAGCGGTAACACCAAGCCAGTGCTCCTTGTACTTGGCTTTTTTGGTAGGCTGACGTTCTACGCCCCCGGCTTCGGTGGTGGCGTGGTATTTGATCGCCCGGATAAGATCGTTGTTGCATGTGATGTGGTGGTGGATCTCCGTATACGCCATACCGATATACCTTGGAGAGTGAGCGTCGGATCCGCCGATGCCGGGAAGCCGATATTTTTCCGCAAGGTGCACGGCCATCTCGTTGGATGACGGAAGTTCACAGGTATTGAAGGTCTCGACAAAATCCATATTGCGAAGGATCTTGGGGTTGCACTTTCCAATGCTCATCATGCTGGATGCGGCTGCGCCATAGGGGTGAGCCGGACCGCATATTCCTCCAAAAAGATGGACGAGGTAGACAAGGCGGGCACATTTCATGCCGCGGCTTTTGAATATGGGAAGATAGATGTCGTCAGGCATTATGATGAGTATATGCCCCGCGTCTTTTGTGTCGTATTCTATCCCCCGAATTACAGTCAGTCCTTCGTAGGCGGACTTGTCCTCCAGGTTGTCCCAGGCCTTGCAGCCCCGGTAGCTGTTGTGATCTGCGATCATAAAACCATCGTAGCCAAGGATCTTGAACCTGTTGGCGAATGTTTCCACGGGAACCTTGGAATCCAGGGACCCTTCTTTTGTGTGACAGTGTAGGTCAAATTTCATACCCGTATTATATCACAGAAAAGTCGGATTCGTTGACAATAAAGGGCCATTACAATATAATATCTAACTAGTATCGGCACCCACTGCGGTGCCGGTAAAAATATTTTTTAAAGGAGTATTAGTCATGGTAGAGGCAGTTAATGAAGAAATCGTTTTAACCAAGGAAGGTTATGACAAAATCGTTGCGGAACGGGATGAACTCGTTGCGGTAAAAAGGGGAGAAGTAGCTGAGAGAATAAAGGAAGCAATCTCCTATGGGGACATCTCCGAAAATGCAGAATACGATGCCGCCAAAAACGAGCAGGCGGAACTGGAGAACCGCATCAGTTATCTTGAGAACATGATGAGAAAGGCCAAGGTCGTCCAGGACGGGGACGTTAAAGGGGACGCGGTCGGAATCGGACTCAAGGTAAAAGTCAAGGATACCGACAGCGGTGAGACCATGGAATTCAGCATCGTCGGAGCCACCGAATCAGATCCCTTCAACGGCAAGATCACATCGGAGTCCGCAATTGGAAAAGCGCTGATGGGACACAAAAAAGGCGACGTGGTACAGATCGAGGTACCCGACGGAGTCATGAACTACAAAATAGAAAAGATCAGCAAGTAATTCAAGAATAGGAGAATGGAATGCATTGGTCAGATAAGATCGCAGACAGAGTCATCAAAAGGAATCCCGATAAGGAAGAGTACGTATGCGCAGCGGGCATCAGCCCTTCCGGATCCATTCATATAGGAAATTTCAGAGACATAGCCACGGCACTTTTCGTTTGTCAGGCCATTGAGCGCAAAGGCAAGAAAGCCAGGCTGCTGTTCTCATGGGATGAATATGACCGTTTCCGTAAGGTTCCCGTTAACGTGGCAAAGGTCGACCCGGAAAATAAATTCGAGGGATACATTGGACTTCCATATAAGGATGTACCCAATCCCTTCGATACGGAAGAGACCGATTACGCCGACTACTTTGAAAAGGAGTTCATGAGATCCATCGACAAGTTCGGGATCACCATGGACTACAGATATCAGGCGGATATGTACCGCAGCGGCAAGTATGTGGAGCACATCATAACGGCGCTGAAAAAAAGAGGAGAGATATTTGACATCCTCGACAGTTTCCGTACACAGGAAGCTCAGCCCGGAGAGAGGGAAGCATATTATCCCGTAAGCATATTCTGCCCCAAATGCGGCAAGGACACCACCAAGATCACCAGCATCAACGATGAGTGCACCGTAGCCGAATATGAGTGCGAGTGCGGGCACCACGGAACCTTTGACTTTACAAAAGACTTCAACTGCAAGCTGGCATGGAAGGTCGACTGGCCCATGCGCTGGATGTACGAAGGCGTTGACTTTGAACCCGGCGGAAAAGACCACGCCAGCCCGGGAGGATCCTACGAGACCAGCAAGGTGATAAGCAAGAAGATCTACGGATACGAGGCCCCGGTCTTTGTGGGTTACGAGTTCATTGGAATCAAGGGAACCACCGGCAAGATGTCCGGATCGTCCGGTCTCAATCTTACCCCTGAGACTCTCCTCAAGCTTTACGAGCCTGAGATGATCCTGTGGCTCTATTCAAGGTCCGAGCCTCAGAAGGCATTCAACTTCTGCTTCGACGAAGAGATACTGAGGCAGTATTTCGAATTTGATAAAAAGTACAACCAGTATGTGGACGGAACGGCTAACGATCACGACAAGATCGTCATGGAAAACTCCCTGACTTTTGGACCCAGGATCAAAACAGTTCCAATGTCACTTCTGGTCCAGCTGGGGTCCATCGTTGACTTCAACGTGCCAATGATCGAGACCGTATTTGAGAAGATAAACCAGCCCTATAAGTTTGAAGATTTCCAGGGACGTCTGGACAAGGCAAAGTACTGGCTGGAGGAGTGCGCTCCCGAGAATGCCAACAAGCTTAGAGAATACCGTGACTGGGATACATATAATTCTCTGGACGAAAATGGAAAGAAGGAGATCGAGCTTCTGTACAAGTATCTTTCTGAGGAGGAATACGATCTGGACGCGCTGAATGCGGAACTCTACGCCATCCCCAAGAAGATCTACGGAGAGGATGCGGAGAATCTGAAACAGCTCCAGGGCGCTTTCTTCAAGAGCGTTTACAAGATGCTCATCGACAAGGAAAAGGGTCCAAGACTCTATCTCTTCCTCTACGCCATAGACAAGGAAAGATTCCTGCCGCTGCTTGACTTCTCATATCCTCAGACGGAGGAGGAGAAAAAAGCCGCAGAGCTTGCAGCCATGCCTCAGGAAGAGGAGAAGCCCGAAAGAGTATACGGGGATCCGGATCCTGTGGAGCCGGTAACCCAGCCGGACATCTCCATCGACGACTTCTTCAAAATGGATCTTCGGGTATGCAAGGTCCTGAAGTGTCAGGAGATCAGAAAGGCAAGGAGCAACTTCAAGCTCACTGTCTTTGACGGTATAAAAGAGAGGACCATCGTTTCAAGTCTCAAAGGCGAATATGAACCTGAGGAACTTGTAGGCAAGAAGATAATCGTGGTAGCAAATCTGGAGTCGGCAAGAATGACCGGAGTGACCTCCGAGGGAATGCTCCTTGCGGCCACCAACAGCGCCTGCGGATGCAAAGTCATCTTCGTGGATGACATGGTCCCCGAGGGAACTAAAATCTGCTAGGCAGTGCGGCTGTAAGATTTAGAGGTTTAGCCGGACACTGTAGACAAATATATGATTTAAAGAGGATCGATATCGATCCTCTTTTTTTAAAGCTCCAGTGTAAACATCTGCTTTCCAGGAGATTGTAGACATAGAAACGTTGCTTTTACACGCTTCGGCAAAAGAAAAACCCCCTCAAAATGTAAATAAGATTTTTATCCTGAGACATTGACATAGAAAACGGCAAAAACAGTGTCAACGAGTCGAATAGAATTTGCTGTTTACATTTTGCTAGTGAAAATGCCTGCAAAAGCAACGATTTTCAGGGTTTTCAGAGCTGCAAAATGTCAACGGCAACCTTAAGAAAAATTATTTACACTCAGAGGGCAGGCAGGGACCCTTAGCCCTGGGGCATTCATCCCCGGCGACAACCAATTACACAGACATTTGGAAGAATCCGTGTCCAGAGATGCTACTTCCAAATATTATGCTCCATCGTTTGGAAGTATTGGTCACTCTGAGATGCTACTTCCAAATACCACACCTTGTTGTTTGGAAGTATTGGTCACTCAGATGCACTACTTCCAAATAATCACCCCTCGAGTTTGGAAGTATGGTGTGCCTAACGGCTGTTCTTCCAAATAATCACCTCTCGCGTTTGGAAGTATGGTGTGCCCGACGGCAATTCTTTCAAATAATCACCTCTCGCGTTTGGAAGTATG
>CADBRY010000081.1 GCA_902797195.1 uncultured Eubacteriales bacterium | reverse complement strand
TTATGTCACAGACGGGGAGGCGGACATCCTTGTAAGCGTTGGAGACAGGATAACCGATGCCCAGGAGATGGAAAATCTCATCCTCTTTGACCTTGATATAGACGATATAGAACCAATCAGGCTGAGAGATATAGCCTCTGTTGTTCCCGCATCCGCAGATGACGACACCTATGCCAGGATCAACGGTGAAAACGGTGTGCTCCTCAGCTTTACCAAACAGTCCACATACGCCACAGCCACCGTTGCGGACAATGTGAACAACAGGTTCGAAGAGCTTGAGAAGAAACACGAAGGACTTAAGTTCTCGCCTCTGATGGACCAGGGAGAGTATATACATACGGTAATAAACTCCGTACTAAAAAACCTCCTTCTCGGAGGTATACTGGCAATACTTATATTGCTTTTCTTCCTGAGGGACATAAGGCCTACGGTAATCACCGCAATAAGCATCCCGGTGAGCGTTGTTTTTGCACTCGCCCTGATGTACTTCTCAGGTGTCACACTTAACCTGATATCACTGTCAGGCCTTGCCATAGGCGTTGGAATGCTTGTGGACAATTCCATAGTTGTTATAGAGAACATATACAGACTGAGATCCCTTGGATACTCCATAGTCCAGTCTGCGGTATCGGGAGCGGTGCAGGTGGCGGGAGCCATAACCGCTTCAACTCTTACCACCATATGCGTCTTTGCTCCCATAGTCTTCGTCGACGGTATGACAAAGGACATCTTCACAGATCTTGCTCTTACAGTAGCCTATTCCCTAATCGCAAGCCTGATCATAGCCTTGACCCTTGTTCCCGCAATGGCCAAGGGAATGATGGTGTCTGAGCCAAAGAAAACCGTTCTTGGACAGAAAGGAAGGGTAGTAGGAAAGTACAGGGGCATCGTCGCCTGGGCCCTCTGCCATAAAAAATGGGTGCTTATCGGGGCCGTAGTTTTGCTCATTGCATCATCGGGTCTTCTCCTTACCAGAGGGTTCGAGTACATGTCGTCCATGTCCACTCCCCAGATATCCGCAACCATCACCATGCCTGAAGAAGCCACTTTAAAAGAGACGGCCAAGGTCAACGATGTAATAATGGAAGAAATAAGGAAGGTGGAAGGAGTCAAGACCGTAGGAGCCATGCTTGCCACAGATGCGGCGGGAGTGATGGGTATGAACGCTCTCAATCAGGACGTCACCCAGACTACCATGTACATTGTCTTAGAAGATGATATGACACAGCAGGGGGCGAAGATCGTGAAAATCCTGAAGCCCTACGAAAAGAAGTACAACTGTACCATCGAGACTTCCGCAGACATGGATATAACCTCAATGATGGGCGGAACGGATATAAGCATAACCCTGTTCTCAGAGGATCTGGATGATCTTAGAAGCTCGGCCGCCGCCGTAGAAAAAGAAATGGGTGAGAAGGCATATCTTGAAAACGTATCCGACGTGGGAGAAAAGAGCACAACGGAACTCCACGTCTCCATAGATAAAAACTACGCCATGTCAGAAGGCCTTTCCGTGGCCCAGATCTACCAGCAGATAGCAGGTAAATTGAAGGAAAAAGAGGACGCCATCAAACTCAGCGCGGAAGAAAACGACATAGACGTGAGCCTGGAAAACGCCACCAAGGATTTCACAAGAGCCCAGCTTGAGGATATGGAACTCACCATCGACAAGAAAGACGGGACGAAGGAAACCATCAAACTCAGCGAAGTTGCCGAGATAGAGGAGGACGCATCTCTTACGGAGATCGACCACACGAATCAAAACAGAAGTCTGACGGTCACCGCCGGAGTGAAGGAAGGTCACAATGTTACAAAGGCAACGTCTCTTATTCGCAGTTCCATAGAGAACAAAGATCTGCTGAAAAAGGGAGTGGAGGCTGATTACGGAGGACAGAACGAGGAGATAATGCACGCAATGAAACAGCTGCTGCTTATGATGATCGTCGGATTCCTTCTGGTGTATCTCATAATGGTGGCACAGTTCCAGTCCATGAGGTCGCCCTTTATCATAATATTCACCATACCTCTTGCATTTACCGGAGGAATGTTAGCCCTTCTCATATGCGGTAAGGTGCTGAGCGTCGTAGGCATGTTCGGTATGGTCATGCTCATGGGTATCGTCGTCAACAACGCCATAGTTTTAGTGGACAGTATCAACAGATTCAGACTTGAGGGCTTGGAGATGGACGTGGCCATTATCAGCGCGGGAGCCGTTCGTATGAGGCCTGTAATCATGACAGCACTGACCACCGTTCTGGGTCTTTTGCCTCTGGCACTGGGTATTGGAAACGGTGCTGAGATGGTCCAGCCTCTGGCCATAGTATGTATAGGTGGTCTTATATACGGGACCATTACGACACTTGTGGTAATACCCGTAATGTACAGGCTGATCGCACGCAGGCACATGGAAAAAATCGAAGATGATGAACTTGAAATAGTGAATATATAATGCTATAATGTCCAAGTCGTGCCGGCGTGATGGAACTGGCAGACGTGCGGGATTCAAAATCCCGTGGTGGCAACACCGTATGGGTTCGACCCCCATCGCCGGC
>CADBRY010000080.1 GCA_902797195.1 uncultured Eubacteriales bacterium | reverse complement strand
TCCGTTACGGAAAGCCTTCGGAAATATTTGAAGAAGAAACCATAAGAACAATGTACAGCCTGGACAAGGGCTTCTTCGATCCCCTTTTTGGAAGCATTGAACTTCCCCCGCCTCAGGGAGAGCCTGAGATATTTGTTATCGCAGGGGGAGGAAAAGGCATACCCGTCTACAGGATGCTTCAACGTGCAGACATTGCCTTTTCAACCGGAATACTCTACGAGAACGACGTGGACTACCGGCTGGCAAGACTCCTTGGGTCACTGGTGATCACTGAGACTCCCTTTGAACCTATCGGAGATGAGGCTGTGTCAAAGGCAATGAAAGCCATGGACCAATGCAGCAAGGTCATATACGCGGACCCGCCCATAGGGACTTTCAACAAAAGGCTGGAAGAGCTGAGACAGTACGGGGAGAAAGGCGGAAAACTGATAAGAACGGAGGACATTCTGTGACTCTGGAATACTACGTGAGAAAAGGGAACAAGGAACTGAGATACGGATATACCACGGGCACCTGCGCAGCTCTTGCGGCGGACATCGCAACCAGGATGCTGCTGACCGGGGACATTCCGGAGCAGGTCTCCGTAAGGACTCAAAAAGGGATAAGCGTCAGTGTGACCCCTGAAGAGTACGGCTTTGAGGGTGATTCCGCATGGGCAGGAGTCCTCAAGGACGGAGGAGACGATGTGGATATCACCGACGGAATGCTCATATGCGCCAGAGTCCGGAAAAGCGAAGGAGAGAATGGGGGCGTAAGCATAGACGGAGGAGAAGGCGTGGGCCGTGTAACGAGACCCGGCCTGGATCAGCCTGTGGGCAATGCGGCCATAAATTCCGGGCCCAGATCCATGATAACCCGGCAGGTGAATGAAGCATGCGGTGAGCTTGGATATAAAGGCGGAATGGATGTAATAATTTTTGTCCCTGAAGGTGAGAAGGCGGCTAAAAAAACATTCAACTCAAATCTGGGCATAGAGAACGGCATATCCATCCTTGGAACAACGGGTATCGTAGAACCCATGAGCGAAAAAGCCCTGGTGGATACCATAGAACTTGAGATGAAGCAGGATGGGCTCAGAACCGACTGCCTGATTCTGACTCCCGGCAACTACGGGATGGATCATATACGAAAAGAAAATCTGGACAAGCTGAAGGATCCCAGGGGAGAGGCCATACCCATACTGAAGTTTTCCAATTATCTGGGGGAAACTCTGGATATGCTCACTCCATGCGGGATCAAAAATGTACTTCTTGTAAGCCACGCAGGAAAGCTGATAAAAACTGCCGGCGGCATAATGAACACCCATTCCTCATGGGCGGACTGCAGGAGGGAGATCATATGCGCCCACAGCGCCCTTGCCGGAGGAAGCAGAAAGCTTGCGGGAGATATTATGGAAGCTGCCACCACGGATGCCTGCTTCGATCTCCTTGAAGAAGAAGGCTTGCTGGATGAAGTGATCTCATCTGTGATGAAGGAGATCCAGGAGAAGATCCAAAGGAGAGCCGGCGAGGATATAAAGATCGGAGCCCTTATGTTCTCCAATGTGAGGGGCACTCTGGGAATAACCGAGGAAGGACTTAGAATTCTGGAACAATGGAAGTATAATGGAATGGAGGAAAGGCAATGATTCACTTTGTGGGAGCGGGACCGGGAGCAGAAGATCTGATAACCCTGAGAGGAGCAGAATATCTGAAAAAATGCGACTGTGTTATCTATGCGGGAAGTCTGGTCAACCCGGGTCTGTTAAAAATGACCAAAGAAGGATGCGATATATATAACAGCGCGGAGATGACACTGGAAGAGGTCATAGCCGTCATGAAGGAGAAGGAGTCGGAGGGGAAGGATACCGTCCGTCTCCATACGGGAGACGCAAGTCTCTACGGAGCCATAAGAGAACAGATGGACATACTGGATGCAGAGGGAATAGCCTATGACGACACCCCGGGTGTTTCCAGTTTTTCGGGAGCCGCCGCGGCCCTCATGGCTGAATACACCCTTCCGGGAGTCAGCCAGAGCGTGGTCATAACCAGGATGGCGGGAAGGACTCCCGTGCCTGAAAAAGAAAACCTGGCGTCCTTTGCCGCCCATGGATCCACCATGGTCATATTCCTTTCCACAGGACTTCTGGAAGATGTGAGCCGTGAGCTGATCAGCGGAGGAAGGGACCCTGAGGATCCTGCGGCGATAGTTTACAAGGCCACATGGCCGGACGAAAAAGTGGTCAGGTGCACTGTTGGGACTTTGGCTGAAGCGGCGAGAGAGAACAATATCACAAAGACCGCCCTTATACTGGTGGGAGGTTTTCTTGGAAGCAGCTATGACAGGAGCAAACTGTATGATCCGGAATTCACCACCGAATTCAGAGAGGCAACGCGATGAAAAGAAACGGTCTCAAAGGACCTGAAAATATAGAGATGATCGCCTTTACGGACAGAGGAGAAAAGCTGGCGGCAGAGCTTGCCGCGGGGCTTGGGGATGGATGCGGTTTCATAAGAAGCGGCGAGCCTCTTTCCCTGAAGGACTGGACAAGGGAGCATTTTCCCTCGGCGGGAGGGCTGGTATACGTAGGTGCGGTTGGGATCGCCGTCCGTGCCATAGCTCCATTTATAACCCACAAATCCCAAGATCCTCCGGTGGTGGTGGTGGACGAAGGCGGAAAATATATTATCCCCATCCTGTCGGGACATCTTGGAGGAGCCAACGATCTGGCAAAAAGACTGGCTGAGATCTGCGGAGGCGAAGCGGTGATAACCACTGCCACGGATCTTAGAGGAGCCTTTGCAGTGGATGAGTGGGCAAAGAGACAGAACTGCATTATACTGGAACATGAAAAAATAAAGGATGTGTCAGGGAGCATTCTGGCAGGAAACTCCGTAAGGGTAAGAAGCCGGTGGGAAATAGATGGAGACATCCCCGACGGATGCCGCATGGCGGGAGAGGAAGATCCCGATCCGGACATCGCCCTGGACATCGGATATTCAGAGGGAAACTCCATGCATCTGGTTCCCCGGATATGCCGGCTTGGGATTGGATGCAGAAAGGGCATCACCGAAAAACAGATTGAAGATTTTTTCAATGAGTTTATAAGTGAAGCCGGGATATATGAGGAATCAATAGCAGGCGTGGCATCCATAGATCTTAAGGCTGAAGAGGAGGGACTTCTCCGCTTCTGCAGGGAACACGGATGGGATCTTGTGACCTACAGCTCTCAGGAACTGGGAGAAGTTGAAGGCAGCTTCACAGGCTCCCCCCTGGTCAGCCGGGTGACGGGTGTGGACAATGTCTGCGAGAGAAGCGCGGTGCGCGCCAGCGGAGGAGGAGAACTCATCTGCGGGAAAAAAGCAAAGGATGGAATAACCATGGCGATAGCCCGGGAATATTACAGGCCCGACTGGAGGTGGAAGAGTGAGTAAGATATATGCGGTAGGACTGGGCCCCGGCGGCGAGCAGTTCATGACATACGAAGCCGTAAAGGCAATGGAAAGCGTGGACATAATAGCCGGATATACGGTCTATGTGGATCTTGTAAGAGACATGTTTCCCAATAAGGAATTCTACACCACGGGAATGAAGCAGGAGATACAGCGGTGCAGATGGGCTATAGAACAGGCCGCATCAGGAAAGAGCGTTGCAGTGGTATGCAGCGGAGACGCGGGTGTATACGGGATGGCAGGACTTATGCTTGAACTTGCCAATCAGTATGAGAACGTGGATGTGGAGGTCATATCAGGCATTACCGCGGCAACATCCGGCGGGGGCATCCTGGGGGCACCCCTGGGACACGACTTCTGCGTGATCTCCCTTTCAGATCTTCTCACCCCCTGGGAAGTCATAGAGAAGAGGATCAGATGCGCATCGGAGGGTGATTTCGCCATATGTATCTACAACCCCAAATCCAAGAAAAGAGCCGATTATCTGGAAAAGGCCTGTGAGATAATGATGGAATCAAAAGCTCCGGATACGGTGTGCGGATGGGTGCGCAATATCGGCAGAGAAGGTGAGGAGTACGGCATCACTACCCTTGACAGGCTTGCAGAAGCACCTGTGGATATGTTCACAACGGTTTTTGTGGGATCGTCAACAACAATGGAGATGGGCGGTCGGATAATAACGCCGAGAGGATATGAAAAACATGAAGATATATATTTTCGGAGGAACGACTGAGGGAAGACGGCTTTCCATAAGACTTGCCGAATCGGGAGCCAAAGTAGCCGTCAGCGTAGTTTCTCAATACGGAGCCCGGCAGCAGGGAGAACATCCCGGGATCAGCCTGTCTGTGGGACCCAGGACAAAGGATGAAATGGCAAATATGATAGAAGGATTCGACCTGGTCATAGACGCCACCCATCCCTACGCAACGGAGGCCTCTGACAATATCCGCATAGCCGCGGATGATGTGGGAGTAAGGCGCATAAGGCTGCGAAGGGATGAGGACAGATCCAAAAGCGGCAAGTACGAAGAGGAATTGAACAGGACCATCATCTGGGCCAAAGACAGAGAAGAAGCGGCAAAACTGGCCATGGAAAGGGCCGGCTGCAAGAAGAGGAACATCCTTTTGACAACAGGGGTCAGGGATCTTCCCTACTACTGCAGGGCTCTGGACAAAGACCTGATATATGCCAGAGTTCTTCCCTCAGATGAGAGCATAAGGGTGTGCCTGAGAGAGGGGATAAAATCTGAGAACATAATAGCCATGCAGGGACCATTTTCAGCTCAGCTCAATGAGGCGCTCATACGTCAGTTTGATATAGGAATATTGATTACAAAGGAAAGTGGAAAAACAGGCGGGTTCCGGGAGAAGCTCCAGGCGTGCAGAATATGCGGAATACCTGCGGTGGTCATCTCAAGGCCTGAAGAACAGGGGATGACTTACGAAGAGGTGGAGGCCCGGTGCCTTAAACTGATACAGGAAGAGAAGGTAGTGGAATGAAAGTAACATTAGTAGGAACGGGATGCGGAAGCATAGGCACCATGACTGCATCGGGAATATATGCTCTGGAACACGCCGATCTCATCATCGGTGCTCCAAGACTTATAGACAGCCTGCCAGGAGGGTGGGGCGACAGCAGAGCTTCGGCTGTTTCCTCAGAGGAAATAATGGGACTCATAAGGACATTTACAGACGAGAACCCGGATATTCCATGGAATGGGGCGGATATGTCTGAGGAAACGGAGAAGAGGATAGCCGTAGCATTCAGCGGAGATACGGGATTCTACTCCGGGGCAAAACCTCTTCTGCCAATGTTAAAAAACGAAGGGATAAAAACGGATGTGATTCCCGGGATATCCAGTCTGCAGCTTTTGGCGGCCAGACTGGATATGAGCTGGCAGGACTGGAAGCTGGTTTCCGCTCACGGCATGGACTGTGATGCCTCCAGGGAGATCGACAGTGACAGGTACACTTTCTTCCTGACAGGGGGAAAACTCGGACCCTCTGAACTCTGCATGCAGATCTCGGAGGCCGGATTCGGAGATCTGCAGGTAGCGGTGGCGGAACGCCTGTCCTACGATGAGGAGAGGATAATCCTTGGTGGAGCAAGGGACTTTACCGGCGAGGACTTTGACAGCCTTTCGGTGCTCCTTGTTTGGCCAACGGGAGTCAACATGGACGAAGAGGAGGCCGAGACCATAAACCATGGAGGAGAACTGGAACTTCAGGATATAAACCAACTCTTCGATGATCCCATGGATCAACTTCTGCAGACGGATGATTCACATATGCACGATATGGAAGCGGTCAGGCTCCACGAAGGGGAGGCCGTCCCCACAGAGGAAAGACCAATTGAGACTGAACTGAGACCCGGACTTCCCGACAGCATGTTCATAAGAGGGGATGTGCCCATGACCAAAAGGGACATCAGAGCCGTCATAGCGGGTCATATGCAGACGGAAAGAAATGACGTGGTCTGGGACGTAGGCGCAGGAACGGGAAGTGTCTCCGTGGAGCTTGCCTTACAGGCTTCAGGGGGCAGCGTCTATGCGGTGGAAAAGGACCACGAGGGAATCATTCTTATCGAACAGAACAGAGAGAGATTTGGACTTGGCAACATCCACACCATAGAAGGAAAAGCTCCTGACGTTCTTGAGGATCTGCCCGCCCCAAACAAGGTATTCATAGGCGGATCCGGGGGCAATATGCGTGAGATCATAGAATGTGCCCTCAATAAGAATCCGGAGGTTTTGATCTGCGTTTCGGCCATTCTTCTTGAGACGGCCACGGAGACAATGGTGGTCATGGACTATCTGGGAATGGAGATAGATATTACCCAGGTCTCCATAAGCTCGGCCAAAAAGGTATCCGGAAAGCATATGATGATCGCCGGCAACCCGATCTTTATAATCACGGGTAAAATGACCGAAGAGCAGGAAGAGGCGGAAGAGGAAAATGAATGATGTCCGGGGGACAAAGGATGAGGGAATAATCCGGGTAATGATCGCAGCAACGGCTTCCAACAGCGGGAAGACTGCGGTGACCTGCGGGCTGGCGGCCCTTATGAAAAATAAAGGCTTCGACACCTGTGCTTTCAAATGCGGTCCCGACTATATCGACCCAATGTTTCACAGATCCGTTCTTGGCATAGAAAGCCACAACCTGGATATTTTTCTCGCGGGGCAAAATAGAACAAAAGAAATCTTTGACACATACAGCAGGGGAAAACAGGCGGTAATATGTGAAGGCGTCATGGGATATTACGATGGGATCGCAGGATCCAGCCCCTGGCATCTGGCGGGCCTTCTGGACATTCCCTCGATACTGGTCATCAGACCGGGGGGAGCCGCTTTGAGCATCGCCGCCACTGTGAAAGGATTTGCGGAATTTAGAAAACCTTCAAAGATAGCAGGCGTCATATTAAACGACTGCAGCAAAGGTTTTTTTGACCGTTACGGGAAGATGCTTGAAGATGAAAGCGGTGTTCCCTTTTT
>CADBRY010000079.1 GCA_902797195.1 uncultured Eubacteriales bacterium | reverse complement strand
CCGCGTTTGAAGCGTTGAGAGAGTTGACTTTTCCGAACATTGGAAGTGAGATGATGCCGTCGCAGTTTTCCTTCACCAGCCTGCTGACCCCCTTGCCCTCGCTTCCGATGACCAGAGCGATTGGTCCGGTCATGTCCGTATCCCAAACTTCCGAGTCGCCCATATCGCAGGCAAATATCCAGATGCCTCCCTGCTTCAGGTCTTCGATGGTCCTTGTCAGATTGGTCACCTGGGCGCACCTCATGTGCTGGGCGGCCCCCGCCGAAGTTCTCATCACAGTTTCATTCACTGCGGCGGACCGATTCTTTGGAAAGACCACGCCGTGGGCTCCCGCGCATTCGGCGGTCCTTATTATTGCTCCCAGATTGTGTGGGTCCTCGATCCCGTCAAGAAGCAGGATGAATGGCGCTTCATTTTTTTCTTCTGCAAAGGCAACGATTTCCTCTACGCTGCTGTACCTGTACTCTTCGGCTTTGGCTATGACGCCCTGATGCATCCCGCCGGAGGACAGTCTGTCCATGGTATCCCTGTCGGCGTATTCTATGGTTATGCCCTTTGACTTTGCTTCCCTGATGATCTTATCCAGGGGGCCCTGCTTGTTCTTTCCCCCTGTCTGGACAGTCAGGGAAAAAATTTTTCTGCCGCCTTTTATTGCCTCCAGGCATGCGTTCCTTCCTATTATAAGGTCTGCCATATCCACCTCACGGTTTAACGTATCTCATAAAGCGGTACTGGATACCCTTTTCACTCATCACTTCCGATTCCCAGTCAACTGTATATCCAAGCTCATCCAGATCGGGAAAGAAAGTATCCGCTTCAAAAGCTTCATCTATCTTGGTCACATAGAATCTGTCGCAGTCTTCCAGAAACAGATTGTAGATATGGGCTCCTCCGCAGATGAATACTTTTTCCTCGTCATAGTCTGCGATCTTCTCCAGGACTTCATCCTTGGTGCGGCAGACTATGCAGTCATCCCTGGAATATTCGGGATCTCTGCTCATGACGATATTGACCCGGTTGGGAAGAGGTCTTCCTCCGGGAAAAGATTCCAGGGTTTTTCTTCCCACCACGATCACGTTGCCTGTGGTTTTTTCTTTGTAGTATTTCAGGTCGCCGGGAAGTGAGACAAGCAGATCGTTGTCTTTGCCGATTCCCCAGTTTTTATCTACCGCTACTATCGCGTTCATTCGCCTCTCCTTCTGTGACCGGCTATACCGCCACGGGGATATCCTTTATCTGAGGATTGGCCTCGTAATCCTCTATCAGTATGTCGTCTGTGGTAAATTCGTAGAAATCTTTGACGTCCGGATTCAGTGTGAACTTCGGCGCCGGATACTGCGGCCGCTCTATCAGTTCTCTGACGATGTCCACGTGCCTGTCGTAGATATGAGCATCGGCGATGACCTGGATAAACTGTCCCGGTTTGAGTCCGGACACCTGTGCAAGCATGTGCACCAGCACTGCGTACTGGACTACGTTCCAGTTGTTTGCCGTCAGTATATCCTGAGAGCGCTGGTTCAAAACCGCATTGAGCCTGTCTCCCGTCACGTTGAATGTCATGCTGTAGGCGCAGGGCTCAAGACCCATCTGGGTCAGGTCGCTGAAGTTGTACATGCTGGTGAGGATCCGGCGGGAGTAAGGGGTGTTCTTCAGCTGCCAAAGCACCGCGTCCACCTGATCCATCTCCCCGAAGGGAAACTGATACTTTATTCCCATCTGATATCCGTAGGCCTTGCCTATGGTTCCATTTTCGTCGGCCCACTGATCCCAGATCCTGCTCTTTAAATCTGCAGTCTTATTGGATTTTTTCTGCCATATCCAAAGGATCTCATCGACCGCCGATTTGATATATGTGGGTCTCAAAGTAAGGGCGGGGAATTCCTCGCTCAAATCATACCGTCCCACCACTCCAAACTGTTTTATTGTGTGGGCGGGAGTTCCGTCCTCCCACCTGGCGCGAACTGTCTGCCCCTCGCTGGAGTAGCCGTTGTCCAGGATGTCCCTGCACATATCCACAAACAAAATATCCGCTTTGCTCATTCTTTCTCCTTGTTTCTTTGCCTTCCGCTTTGCTCGTAGCCCCAGGTGCCGGCTGCCTGCTCACGGCAGCTTAAAGCACCACGTACCTGATGAAGCAGCCTATGAGCCCAAGAACGATGGCGATCACGCAGCCCACCTCAAAGGCGTTCAAATTCTTCAGACCTTTCGGGCTGGCCGTTCCTTCTTCTTCTCTTCTCCGGCGGTTTTCCTCGTCGTACTCACGGCCGGTCTTGTAATAGTCCATGAACCAGTCCTTGGACTTGTTGCGGACTTTTTTCTTGTGTTTTTTCTTTCCTGATGACATTTGATCCTGTTCAATCGATCCCGTCGATCATTTCAAAACTTCTCTCAATAAGCCAGTGGAGCCTCTCCTCGTCTTCATTCAAATACAGATATCCCACAAGAGCTTCAAAAGCTGTGGCCCACTGATAGGTGATGGTGTCGGTGTTTTTTGGTTTGCTTTTGGGCTTGTAGTTCCGCCACCGTTTGATCCTCTGACGCTCTTCTTCGCCCATCTCATCCATCAGATTCTGTATTATTTCCGACTGAACTTTGGCGCTCACGTAATTCCCCGCGGCAAGCCTCTGCATCCTGTCCACTCTGCGGGCTCCCCCATCCAGAAGATGCCGCCGGACATATTCCTCATACACCGCGTCTCCCATGTAAGCGAGAGCCGCCGTGTTCATATTGTTCAGTTCGTTTTTTTTATACAAAGGCAACTCCTGTCATTCTTTTATGATCTGGACTCCCTGAGGTGTGTCTTTCAAAGTGATGCCCTTCTCCTTGAGCATATCTCTTATCTCATCGGCCCGGGCAAAATTCTTTGCCTTTCTCGCTTCCTGTCTCTCCTCAATGAGTGCCTTGATCTCATCGTCCACATCATCTTCATCCTCTTCCTGGATCAGAAGTCCCAGGATCTGGGTGAGCTCCGTAAGCATCTCCAAAGCTTTTGCCGCAAACTGCCTTGTGGCTCCCCCTGCCACAGCCGTGTTGATATCCGTTATCAGTTCGAAAACAGCGGATATTCCGTCAGCTGTGTTAAGGTCGTCATCCATTGCCTTTATATAATCCTGACGATGGCGGTCGAAACCCTCAAGGGTTGCCTTTTCTTCTTCGGTCATGTCTGAATCGATGCCGTTTTCAATCAGGTGCCGGAGGGTCGACTTGGCGTTGCGCATCCTCCCAAGAGACGCCTTGGCCTGCTCCATGAGGGTGTCGCTGAAATTGATGGGGCTCCTGTAGTGGCCGGAGAGAAGGAAGAATCTGATGACCTCCCCGTCGTACTCCTTCAGGATGTCCCGAACGGTGAAAAAGTTGCCCTTTGACTTGGACATTTTCTGATTGTCTATTGTTATGTAGCCGTTGTGCATCCAGTAGTTTGCGAAGGGCACTCCGTTACAGCACTCCGACTGGGCGATCTCGTTCTCGTGGTGAGGGAACTGAAGATCCTGGCCGCCGGCGTGGATGTCGATGGTGTCACCAAGGTGCTTCTTGGACATGGCGGAGCACTCGATGTGCCAGCCGGGTCTGCCCATGCCCCAGGGACTTTCCCACGCGATTTCGTCCGGCTCTTTTCTGGCCTTCCATAATGCAAAGTCCAACGGATCGTCTTTGTCTTCATTGATTGCGATCCTCGCTCCCGCTTCCAGATCGTCTATGTCCTTCTTGGAAAGCTTGCCGTATCCGTCGAATTTCCTGGTGGAAAAATACACGTCTCCGTTTCTCTCATAGGCGTAGCCTTTGTCGATGAGGGTCTTGACGAATTCTATGATCTCCGGGATGTGCTCAGAGACTTTGGGATGGACGTCCGCCGGCATCACGTTTAAGGCCGCCGCGTCCTTGTAGTATTCTTCTATGTATTTTTCGCTGACCTCAGGGGCAGTGATCCCCTCTTCCTTCGCCTTGTTGATTATCTTGTCGTCAACGTCGGTAAAGTTCTGGACAAATTTCACCTGCACGCCTCTGTACTGCAGGTATCTGCGCAGTGTGTCAAAGACAACGAATGGTCTGGCGTTACCGATGTGGAAGAAGTTATACACCGTAGGGCCGCAGACGTATATCCTTGCCTTTCCATCCTCTATTGTTTTAAGTTCCTCTTTTTTTCTTGTAAGAGTGTTGTAGATCTTCATCTGATTTCCTTTCTTTATTTGAAGGTGATGACGCCGTCCTCGATTTTTTCTATCTGGGCGAGGGACTCAACTCTGTATCCTTTTTCCCTCAGCTTGTCCGCTCCACCCTGGAAGGATTTTTCTATGACGGCGCCTATGCCGGCGACCTTTCCGCCGGACTTTATTATCATCTCGGCGAGTGCCATTGACGCCTCGCCATATGCAAGGAAGTCGTCCAGGATCAGGACGTTCTCCCCTTCATTCAAATATTTTTCGGATACGATCAGCCTTGAGACCGTTCCCTTTGTAAAGGATTTTGCCTGGGCTTCGTAAAACCCTTCCTTCATGGTATTGGGGGCAGCCTTTTTGGCAAACACCACCGGAGGATATCCGATAAAAGGTGCCGTTCCCACAGCTATGGCTATCCCGCTTGCTTCCACTGTCAATATCCTGTCTATTTTCAGATCTCTGAATCTGGATGCGAATTCTCTTCCTATCTTCTCAAGGAATCTTGCGTCGATCTGATGATTTAAAAAACCGTCGACTTTCACGATATCCTTGCCGATGGCTGTGCCTTCTTCCAGTATTTTTTTCTTAAGATCCTCCATTGCCGGTCGCCTCCTCCGATAAAAACGCACGGCAGCTGCCTGCTACCGTGCGCTGAAACCTTCGTTTTTTATTATTATTCTTTAAACAGTTCCTCAAGTCCCTCAAAGGAGATTTCCTCTATTGGAGTCTCCTCTTCAGGCAGATCCACTTCGGGGAGCTGGATCTCAAGCTCCTCTCCTGCCAGTCCGTCAAGATCGCTGAGGCCTACCTCTTCGGGAGCTGGTGCAGGCTCCGCCGTGATCTCAATCGCCGGCTCTGCCGCCGGGGCTGCCGGGATGTCGATTGCCGGCTCTGCTGCCGCTGCCGGGATCTCGATTGCCGGCTCTGCTGCCGGGGCCGCCGGAATCTCGATTGCCGGCTCATCCGCCATGTCCGGCAGATCTATTTCCGCAGCCTGTGGAGCTTCCTGTGAAGGAGCATCCGCTGCGAACTCATCGTTCTGCAGTTTGGCTACCAGGTCGTCAAAGGAAAAGCTCTCCACGCGGGCTTCATCCGTTGCACTTTCTGCGGGAGCCTCTGCCTCAGGTGCGGCAACCGGCTCGACTTCCAGGACCGGAGGAATATCCACCTCGACTGCATCTTCCACAGCTATGTCTGCTTCCGGTTCGTCAACTCTGCCAATGGTATCCTTGACGATCCAGTCAGGTGATTCTTCCTGCTCATTCATCTGAGCCTTAAGTCCATCTATCTTTCCTGCAGTACGCAGTATATTTGTTTTGATCTCATCGAATTCTTTTTCCATGGCCTCAAGGCGTCTCTTGTATGTCGCCTTGGTTTCCACGGCGCGGTCTCTCTCAGCGTTGACCTCTTCGGCAATAGCCGCCTTTTCTTTTTCCGCGTCAGCTCTTGCCTTTTCACTGGCGGCCTGCAGCTCCATCTTCTCCTGCTCAGCAGATTTTCTGAGCTGCTCAAGCTCCTCTTCCTGCTTGGCAATTTCTTTTTTGCCGTTGGCCAGGATCTCATCTACCTCCGCCTTAGCCTTGGTTATGATCTCGTTGCTGCTTTTCTTCGCTTCCATGATGAGGCTGATATACAGATCATTATTCTCATCGTATTTCTGGTATTTGTCCTGAAGCTCAGCCATCTGCTCCTCATAGCTGGTGGTCAGATCGTCGATGTTTTTCTCATACACATCGCAAAGCTGCTGCATGCAAAGATACACATCATCTTTGTCGAATCCGTCCCCATCGGTCTTCTTGATCTTCATCCCCTTGAGAAGGTTGATTACAGTTTCGCGTCTCTGTTCTGCTAATACGTTGGTATCCATATTGAACCTCTTAATAAATAATTTAACAACTTTGCAATTCCATATTCTGTTGTATTATAACACTTCCAGCCGTATTTGTGGGACTATTTTGTAATTTTCTGAGTATGGATTTATTGATGATTACAGATGGTAACTTGGATGTTTGGTTGGCTGCGGCACATGAGCGGGGTGGCCGCGGCACAGCTTCCAGTGTAAACTTCTGCTTTTGAAGAGCTTGTTGACACAAAACCGTTGCCTTTCCATGCTCCGGAAGGGGATTTTGCCCTCCAAAATGTAAATGAATTTTTTCTCCAGCGGCATTGACATAAAAATCAGCAAAAATAGTGTCCACGAAATGGATATGATTTGCTGTTTACATTTTGCGCCTAAAATTTCTCGCAAAAGCAACGATTTCCATGGTTTTCAGAGCCTTAAAATGTCAACGGACCTCTTAAGAATAATTATTTACACTCGAGATCCGGCGTGGGCCAGGGGCTGACGCTCTGATCAGCGATTTATTATTATCTGGTTGACATGTACTGCACTTTCGGGATAATATATCATATGATTG
>CADBRY010000078.1 GCA_902797195.1 uncultured Eubacteriales bacterium | reverse complement strand
TTTTGCTCATTTGTTTTACTTCCTTTTGCATTGAAAACTACCCATATAGAGTATATCAGCCCTTAATATATGTCAACACTCTTTTGTGTTATACTCACAAATATTTTAAAAATAATTTGTTTATCCTCACTATAGGCCGCCGGGTGTTCTGAGAGTCGCAGGGTGATCCGCCGGCCCCCGGCCTAGGCAGGGAATATGTTCACTATCTCTTCACTGTCCACGGCCGCCTTTACCAGTCCATCCACATCCAGCTTCGACTCCGATTCCAGTATTTTTTCAAGCCTGGGTTTGGTCACGGGGTGTTTGGGAAGGAATACGGTACAGCAGTCCTCATAGGGCTCTATTGACTTTTCATAAGTGCCTATTTCCTTGGCGAGATCCATGATGTCCACCTTGTCCAGGCCTATAAGGGGCCTCATAACGGGCATATCCACAGAGGAGTCTGTAACGACCAGCGCCTCCGCTGTCTGGCTGGCCACCTGCCCAAGATTCTCTCCGGTTATAAGCATGCCGCAGCCTTCCCTGCGGGCCAGCTCCTGAGCGATCTTCATCATAAAGCGCCTTACGTGTATGGTGGTCTCATCCTGAGGACAGTTCTTGACGATCTCTTCCTGTATGGGCAGAAGGTTGATCACATGCATGCGAAACCTTCCGCAGTAGGTTGCCACAAGGGACGCCAGCTCTTCGACTTTTTCTCTGGCTCTTTCGCTGGTGTAGGGATATGAATGGAAGTGGACCGCCTCGATGAGCATCCCCCTCTTTGCCATCATCCATGTGGCGACGGGAGAATCGATCCCTCCCGAGAGCAGGCTCATTCCCTTGCCGTTGGTTCCAAGAGGCAGGCCTCCAAATCCCTGAATCTTGTCTCTGTATATATATGTCTTGTCGTGGCGCACATCAACGAAAAGTCTGCAGTCGGGATCATGGACGTCCACCTTCAGGACCTTGCAGCCCTTCAGGACAGACGCGCCGATCTTGCGCCCGATCTCCGGAGATGTGATGGGGAAATTCTTGTCAGCCCTCTTGGCTTCGACCTTGAAGGTTTTAATTCCCCGCTCCTTGATCTCATCAAGCATGTATTCCACCGCCGCCTCGCCTATGGCTTCCATTGTGCTTTCGCACTCCACGGCAGGGCTTATTGACGCTACGCCGAAGACCTTGGATATCTGTTTTATGATCTGATTCTGGTCCAGGGAAATATCCGCCCTCACGAAAATCAGCCCTTCGTGTCTGTACACGCTGACTCCGTCGAATCTCTTCAATAACTTGCGGATCCTCTCTACCAGCATCCTCTCAAAGTATGGTTTGTTCATTCCCTTGAGAGCCACTTCTCCGCATCGTACGATAAAAATATGTTCTGTTTTCATGTTATGTTCGCTTTCTTCTCTCTTATCTGAAACTGCCCAGCATCCTGAATCTTTTCACCGCATCGACCGTCTTTTCCACGGTCATTTCGATCTCCTCCGGCGTGTTATCCCAGCTGAGGCTGAACCTGATGGCACCTTCGATCTCTTTATCCTTAAGCCCCATGGCTTTGAGCACGTGGCTCTGTCCTTTTTTGTTCGAGGAGCAGGCGGAACCGGTGGATACATAGATCTCATCCTGCTCGAGAGTGTGAAGTATCACTTCTCCCCTGGTTCCCAAAAAGCTCACGTTCAGAATATATGGGCTGCAGGATCCCGGGTCACTTCCCCCTTGGCGCGGGCTGTTTATTATTATGTCTTCAAGCCCGTCTTCCAGACCTTCCATGAGCATCTTCCTCAGGCTCTCCGCCCTTTTGAAATTGCTCTCCATGTTCTCTGTGCCTATAGCTGCGGCGACTCCAAGTCCCGCTATGGCCGGGACATTTTCTGTGCCCGACCTCATGCCCTTTTCCTGTCCGCCGCCTCTGATAAATGGCGGGATGTTCACGCCCTTCCTTAGCCACAATGCGCCGGAGCCCTTCGGTCCGTGGATCTTATGGCCGCTTATGGATAACATGTCGATTCCGGCAGGCACGGGGATCTTCCCAAAGCTCTGCACTCCGTCGCAGTGGATCAGAGCCGGAGCATTCTTTCCTTTTACTATATCCGCCACTTCATTCACGGGCATCACAGTTCCCACTTCGTTGTTCACGCCCATTATGGAAACCAGTATGGTATCACCGTCGATGGCATCTTCCAGCTGCTCCGTATCCAGCCTGCAGTTTTGATCCACTCCGATCCTCACTACATCAAAGCCCATCTCCTCCAGCTTCGAAAGGCACTCCTCAACCGCAGGGTGTTCCACCGCTGTTGAAACTATCTTTTTCCCGCGGCGTTTCAGGGCTTCGGCCACTCCGAATACGGCCATGTTGTCCGCTTCGGTCCCTCCCGATGTAAAGACAACGGTTCCCCCGCCGAGGGCATCCAGCAGGCTTCCCCGGGCCTCTTTGATTGCCTTTTCACCTTCAAGACCCATATGATGAAGAGATGAAGGATTTCCAAAAGTAACATCCATCATCTGAATCATCTTCTCAGTCACCCTCGGGTGCTGTCTGGTTGTGGCGCTGTTATCAAGATATATCATTGCCTTTACAGTCCGTATCATGCAAGAAAAATCGCTGCGCTTTCCGTAGCGATTTTTTCTCTCTTTGAAATATTTGTTGTTCTGTTTATGACGCCGTTACTTGGCATAGTCCACGGCTCTTGTCTCTCTGACAACGTTGACTTTGATCTGTCCCGGATA
>CADBRY010000077.1 GCA_902797195.1 uncultured Eubacteriales bacterium | reverse complement strand
TTCGGCATTTACCCCAAAGAGCTTATACAGCAGATCTTCATTGAGAAAATCCGTTGCCTTTCCAAGAGAACATCTGGCCACATCTCCCATGGTATACATCCCGTGGGCGGCGAGCTTTTTGGCATACCCACGCCCCACTCTCCAGAAATCGGTAATAGGCTCGTGGGTCCACAGTCTCCGCCTGTAGCTCTTCTCATCCAGCTCGGAGATCCTCACGCCGTTCTTGTCGGCGGGTATGTGCTTGGCGTCGATGTCCATGGCGATCTTTGCGAGATAAAGGTTGGTCCCGATCCCTGCGGTGGCAGTGATTCCTGTCTCATCAAGCACCGTCCCTATCATCTTCATCACAAGCTCCCGGGCTGTCATCCCGTATGTCTTGAGATAATCGGTAACATCTATGAATACCTCGTCGATGGAATAGACGTGTATATCCTCCGGCGCCACGAACCTGAGATATATCTTGTATATCTCCGTGCTGTACCTCATGTAAAGTTTCATCCTTGGAGGTGCCGTGATATATGTGAGCTTCAGGGCGGGGTTTTCTTGGAGTTCATCTGAATCAAAGGATTCTCCCGAAAAAGATCCGCAGGCAAGAGAGTTGAGTCTCTCCGCATTGACCTCCCTTACTCTCTGGACTACTTCAAAAAGCCTCGCTCTTCCCGATACCCCATAGGCCTTCAGGCTGGGGGTGACCGCAAGGCATATGGTCTTTTCCGTTCGGTCGGGATCCGCCACAACAAGGTTGGTTTTCAGCGGGTCCAACCCTCTCTCCCTGCACTCCACCGAGGCGTAGAATGACTTAAGATCAATGGCAGCGTATATTCGATTCTTTTTATCGTCTTTTTCCCTTCCCATTTTTATTCATCAGTGTCCGTCACGCTGCGGCGGCGCTCTTCCTTCCAGGCTTTTATCTGCTTGAGACGTTCCTTGAATCTTCCTTCAACACCCTGTTCCGTCGGATTGTAATACTCCCTTCCTCTGAGAGATTCGGGAAGGCACTCCATCTCCGTCATCTTTTCTTCGTAATCATGAGCGTACTGATACCCTTTGCCGTAACCCACATTCCTCATAAGATCCGTGACCCCGTTTCGAATATGCAGGGGCACAGGCTCAGACAGATGCTCCATGGCATCCCTTCTGGCGGATATGTAGGCAGCTTCCATGGCATTGGACTTTGGCGCCATTGACATGTAGACCACAGCCTCTGTAAGGTTAACTGAGCACTCGGGCATGCCTATGAGATGACATGCCTGAAATGCGGCAACTGCGATTTCCAGAGCTCTGGGGTCTGCAAGCCCCACATCCTCGCTGGCGAATCTGGTGACCCTCCTTGCGATATACATGGGATCTTCTCCCGCCTCAAGCATCCGGGCGAGCCAGTACACCGCCGCATCCGGGTCGGAATTCCTCATGGATTTATGCAGAGCGGAAATCAGGTTATAGTGTTCCTCCCCGTCCTTATCGTACAGAAGTGACTTACGGGAAGTACACTGCTCCACCGTTTCCTTACTGACTATTGTGATGCTCTCTCCCGACTCATCATCTGTGACTATTTCACCGTTGAGCACGGCCATTTCCAGTGTGGAAAGAGCAACTCTTGCGTCTCCGTTGGCAAAGCCGGCGATCATGCCTATCACATCATCCCCCATGTCGATCTTCTGATCTCCAAATCCCGATGGGCTCTCCAAAGCCCTTTTGAGGAGTCTGATCAGATCCGCCTCCTCAAGTGCCTTCATTACGAAGACCTTGCATCTTGAAAGCAAAGCCCCGTTCACCTCGAATGAGGGGTTTTCAGTTGTGGCCCCTATAAGAATGATGCTTCCCTTCTCAACAAAAGGCAAAAATGCATCCTGCTGCGCTTTATTAAACCTGTGGATCTCGTCCACAAAAACGATGGTTTTTTCGCCGAATGCCCGATTCCTGTCTGCTTCCTGCATGACCTTGCGTATGTCCCTGATCCCACTGGTGACAGCGGAAAAATTAATGAACTTGGCCTTGGTCTGGTTTGCGATGACCCCGGC
Organism: uncultured Eubacteriales bacterium; assembly: GCA_902797195.1. Classification (GTDB taxonomy): domain Bacteria; phylum Bacillota; class Clostridia; order Peptostreptococcales; family Anaerovoracaceae; genus Lentihominibacter. The sequence continues at coordinate 2,274 of CADBRY010000077.1, read as the reverse complement.
AAGGGTTGTCTTTCCAACACCCGGAGGCCCCCAGAAAATCATTGAGCTGACCATGTCCTGCTCTATGATCCTGCGCAGGACTTTCCCCGGACCCAAAAGGTGCTGCTGTCCAACAACATCATCAATGGTCTCCGGCCTCAGTCTGGCTGGAAGTGGCTGGGGCACATTTTGTTCAAATAGCGTCAACTGCTCATTCATCTTGAACTCCAAATCTATTTTAGTGCTTATATGGGATATTATACACTTTAACAACCGCCGTCGCAAGAACGATTGTTCGTGAGTGTCCGCGAGGCAAAGCCGGTTGGTTGGTTATGGCGGTTAAACTATGAACAAATGCTGTTTTTTTCTGGATTATGTATATTTTTTGTAGGAACAAAAGAGCCAAATGGCTTCAATGTTCACATTCCATAGTCAGATCATGGCTATAATAAGGGTTTTTATGTAATAATTTCCATTTTATGTTAACGAAAATATACATTTCCCTTTTATAATCCTCAATAGTTCACAGTTTTTTGAATCGAAGGGCTACGGCAGGTGTGCTACTTGCGTCAACCTCTTTTTATATGTTCATGAAGATGCTCACAAGGATAGGCACCGATGCGGAAAGTATGGCTCCGCAGATGAAGGAGTACACCGCCACATCACTGCTGGTCGACCTTTCCACCACAGGCAGGCTCACATCCATTGACGTGCACCCTGATGGTGAGAAGCTCTCGATGTATCCGACTTTTTTCGCGACAAGTGGGACCAGAAGGATCCCTATTATCTCCCGGAAAACATTGTGCATAAATGATATGGCGCTCACCTTGGTGGAGTAGTCAGCAAGCATTGCCGGCGCAAGAGAATACCAGCCCAGGCCGGAGCCTATGCACAGGGCATCCTGCACTCCGATGGGAAGAACAATGGCCGCAAAAACTGCTCCCACCATCATCGACAATATAGATATGAATGGAAAGGCAATGATCCTCCACCCGGCACTCTTGAAATTCTGTGCTATAGTGCCCTCGATACCGATGTCCATCCCTATGAGTATCAGCAGCATGCACAGAGCCAGAGTCAGAAGGTTCCCCGTATGTACCATGAAGGAATCGGGCATAATGAAGTATCCCGCAAGGATACCGATCACCACAAAAGCAACGATGAGCAAGGTCAATGTGTTCACAGGTGACTCTTTTTTCTCGGGAGTCATATCCGTCTCATCTTCAACAGTGGCGGCCTGGCCGGCTGTCGCCTCCGACTTCTCTGTCGCCGCAACTGTCGCCGCATCTGTCACACTTACGTTCTTACCCTTCCCGTGGGAAAGCTTTTTTCCTCCCCCATGCCTTATGCCATAGCGGTCGAATCCGAAAAGCCTTCTGGCTATGGTGAACCCAAGACAGGTGAAGAACATTATTATCAGGGTGAATACAAAGGCAATCAAGCCTATGGTATCCAGAGACTGCAGGATCTGTTCATTGTTTCCTATCCTCGTACCCATTATGAATATGAGGATCACTATTACGGCGGTCATCACCTTGCCGACCCACGTGGGAGCTTTACCGATCTTCTTCAGTCTTGACCCGATAATATAACCTACTATGGTAATGGCCAGATACAGTAACAAATACGTCATTAAACAGGCCCTCCTACGGCAACTCTGCCCTTGTGGTCAACTCCTATTACCTTTTCGCCTCTTTTTCTGAGAAGGCTGATATATCGAACATCTTCTTCGGATATGATCTCCCCGGGACATAATAGAGGTATTCCAGGAGGGTATGGGATGAGTGCGGCCGCGCAGACTTTTCCCGGTGCCTGGGAAAGATCTACCAGCACCGATTCATCGGGGATCTGAGCCCATTTGCGGCGGGCGGTCCAGGGTCCTGCACCCGACTCATCTGCGGTCACCTCGGCCTGCTGAGCACCGACAGCCACCTCGCCCTGCTGAGCATCCTCGCCGGCGGTCTGTTTTGAGCCCAAGTCCGCGGAGCTGCCCTCGCTTATTTTTTTAAGCGCAGCCAGCAGCCTCAAGTAATCCCCTTCAGTATTTCCTATACCCGTCATACACATGAGGATGTTTCCCGTGTGTAATTCCGCGTATATGCCCTCTTCCCTCAGCTTTTGATCCAGAAGGGCTCCATCGATCCCCAAAAGGCTCATGTCAAGATTGAGCTTTGTATGATCGAGACCTGCAAAACTCATGACATTGAGTCCCGGAATATTTGATGCTTCTCCGTAGAACATCTCCAGATTCGCTGCCCACTCTTTGATCAGCTCATCTCCGTGATCTGCCAATAT
>CADBRY010000076.1 GCA_902797195.1 uncultured Eubacteriales bacterium | reverse complement strand
TCCCGGAATATTTGATGCTTCTCCGTAGAACATCTCCAGATTCGCTGCCCACTCTTTGATCAGCTCATCTCCGTGATCTGCCAATATGTCAGCGTTTACATCAAGAGATTCCATCAGAATGTATGAAGGGCTGGTGCTCTGTATCATCTGGAGCCTGTCCTCAAGGACAAAGGGATCGGGAGTCACATGGTTATCTGCCCTCAAGACATTTAATACCGCACTTTGGGTAAGGGAGCACAGAGTCTTATGGGTGCTGTTTATAACAAGATCTGCGCCGGAGCTTTCCGCGCTTGGAGGCATGCTTACGGATCCGGAGGCACCGGCGTCATCAGGGGCCTCTCCTCTTACGGCTCCTGCGTCATCAGGGGCCTCTCCTCTTACGGCTCCTGCGTCATCGAGAGCCTCTCCTCTTACGGATCCGGAGGCACCGGCTCTTTCAAAAAACTTAAGATGTGCTCCGTGAGCCTGATCCACTATAAGCGTCATCCCGGCCTTATGAGCAATGTCTGCGATACCCGCTATGTCGCTGCATATACCGTAGTAGTTCGGGCTTGGCAGAATGATCGCCTTTGCATCGGGATGCTCCTCCACAAGCTCCGAAATATGCTCCACGCTTACAGCTCCTGAAATGCCGTATTCCTCAATAATCTCGGGATATGCGAATACCGGCACCACTCCGCCCAGGCGCAGTGCGTTGAAAACGGATTTGTGGCAGTTCCTGGCCATAATGAGCTTTTCCCCCGGTCTGACACAGGCCATGACAGCTGCGATAAGTCCGCCACTGCTTCCGTTGACAAGGAGATATGAAGCGCTCGAATGGTATAGCTTCATGTATTTCTCCATAGTCTCCCCTATTATCCCCTCAGGCTGAAAAAGATTGTCCGCTCCGTGGATCTCGGTGATGTCACGGTCGGGATGATCCTTTAACAGGGCTTCATGGCCAAAGCGCCTGAAAATATCCGCCCCCTTGTGTCCCGGCATGTGAAATGACACGCTGTCCAAGCTTCCGTATTCACCTGTAAAATATGAAACTCCCTTATTAGTCGTCATCAAAGACCTCTTTATCCTTTGTTTGCAAATGAAATCCTTTGTTTGCAAATGTATTTTCGAATATATACAGAGGGATATGACCCCTCCGGCCATATCCCCTGTTTTATTTCCTGTTTTGTTTATATGCCCCGCTTATTTATTGCTGATGGCAGCCTGAGCTGCTGCAAGTCTTGCGATAGGCACTCTGAAAGGTGAGCAGGATACATACTGCAGACCCGTTCTGTGGCAGAAGTCGATGGACTTGGGATCGCCACCGTGCTCGCCGCAGATTCCAAGATGGATGTTGGGACGGGTAGCCTTACCAAGTTCCACGGCCATCTTCACCAGTTTGCCGATACCGGTCTGATCCAGGCTCTGGAAGGGGTCATCTCCCAGGATTCCCTTATCCACATATTCCTTGATGATGTTGCCGGTGTCGTCTCTTGAGAAGCCGAATCCCATCTGAGTCAGGTCATTGGTTCCGAAGGAGAAGAATTCAGCCTCCTCGGCGATTTCGTCTGCAGTCAGTGCAGCTCTCGGGATCTCGATCATGGTACCTACCAGATAATCGAAGCTTACTCCTTCTCTTTCGAAGACTCTGTCGATTGTCTTGACAACCGTTGCCTTTACATTGGCAAGCTCGCTCTCCATACCTACCAGAGGGATCATGATTTCGGGAATGATGTCGTATCCCTTCTCTTTTCTTACTTCGATGGCGGCAGTTATGATGGCCTCAGCCTGCATTTCCGCGATCTCAGGATATGTAACGGCAAGTCTGCAGCCTCTGTGACCCAGCATCGGGTTGAACTCATGGAGTTCCTCTGCCTTCTTGGCCAGTTTTTCATAGGGTTTGCCGATCATGTCCGCCAGCTCACGAAGCTCCTCGTCGGTGTGAGGTATGAACTCGTGGAGAGGGGGATCCAGGAGTCTGATGGTCACAGGACGCTCGCCCATAACCTCGTAAATGCCCTTGAAGTCGCCCTTCTGATAGGGAAGGAGGAAGCTCAGTGCCTCTCTTCTCTCTTCCTCGGTCTCAGCCATTATCATGCGGCGGATGGCGGGGATACGCTCTTCTTCGAAGAACATGTGCTCAGTTCTGCAAAGTCCGATACCCTCTGCACCGAAGTCCACAGCCTGCTGTGCATCTCTCGGGTTGTCGGCGTTGGTCCTTACCTTGAGAGTTCTTATCTCGTCGGCCCATCCCATTACCGTTCCAAAGTCTCCGGAAAGTTCGGGGGGTACAGTCTTGATCTCTCCCTTGAGCACGTCGCCTGCAGTTCCGTCAAGTGAGATGTAATCTCCCTCTGCGAATGTTTCGTCTCCGATGATCAGCTTCTTGCCTGCTTCGTCGACTTTTATTTCGGAACAACCCGATACGCAGCACTTGCCCATGCCTCTGGCCACTACAGCCGCGTGGGAAGTCATTCCGCCTCTTGCCGTAAGGATACCTTCAGCGGCGACCATTCCTGCCAGGTCTTCCGGAGAAGTCTCCAGACGAACCAGGATGGCCTTTTCGCCGTTTGCCACAGCCGCTTCCGCATCGGATGCGGTGAAGTATATCTTACCGCAGGCAGCGCCCGGTGATGCGGGCAGGCCCTTGGCCAGTTTAACTGCGGACTTCAGCTCGTCTCCGTCGAACATGGGGTGGAGCAGCTGATCGATCTGGGAAGGCTCGATCCTCATCACAGCCTCTTCCTTGTCGATAAGTCCCTCATCCACAAGATCTACAGCGATTTTTACTGCGGAGGGCGCGGTTCTCTTTCCGTTTCTGGTCTGGAGCATGTAGAGCTTGCCTCTTTCTACGGTAAACTCCATGTCCTGCATATCCTTGTAGTGCTCTTCAAGGGTGTTGGCGATCTGAACGAAGCTGTCATAGACATCCGGGAATGCCTGTGCCATCTCTGCGATGGGCTGAGGCGTTCTGATTCCGGCAACGACGTCTTCGCCCTGGGCGTTTACCAGGAACTCACCGAAGATTGCCTTTTCTCCGTTGACCGGGCTTCTTGTAAAGGCAACGCCTGTGCCTGATGTATCGCCCATGTTGCCGAATACCATGGACTGTACGTTTACAGCGGTTCCGATGTTATCGGGAATGTCGTTGATCTGTCTGTAAAGGATAGCTCTCTCAGTGTTCCATGAACGGAATACAGCTGCAACAGCCTCCATGAGCTGATCCTTGGGATCCTGTGGGAAGTCGGATCCGATCTCTTTTTTGTAGAGAGCTTTGTAGCCGGTGATGATCTCCTTAAGATCTTCCGTCTCAAGTTCCACATCGGACTCCACGCCCTTCTTGGCCTTCTGTCCGTCGAAGATCTCATCGAACTTGGTTTTGGATATTTCCATTACCACGTCGCCGAACATCTGGATAAATCTTCTGTAGCTGTCATATGCAAAGCGAGGGTTCTCAGTAAGGGTGGACAGTCCTTCCACCGTCTCGTCGTTGAGACCAAGATTCAAAATGGTGTCCATCATACCGGGCATGGATACCCTTGCTCCCGAACGTACGGAAACGAGAAGAGGATTGGCAGGATCACCGAATTTCTTGCCGCTTACATTTTCAAGGTCTGCAATATGTGCAAAGATATCATCCACGATGTCCTGACCAATGGTCTTGCCTTCTTCGTAGTACCTTGTGCAGGCTTCAGTCGTTACCGTGAATCCAAAAGGTACCGGAAGACCGATCTTGGTCATCTCAGCCAGGTTGGCTCCCTTGCCTCCAAGGAGATCTCTCATATCCTTGGAACCCTCATTGAATGAGTAAACAAATTTTTTCATCTCAGTTACACTCCTCACTTCTAAAACTGTAATTTGTCTTCAATATATTCTCTCACCTGATCAACAGGGATGCGAATCTGATCCATGGTGTCACGGTCTCTGATCGTAACACAATTGTCTTCCTGAGTGTCAAAATCCACGCAGATGCAGAAAGGCGTTCCTATTTCGTCTTCTCTGCGGTAACGCTTGCCTATGGATCCGGCCTCGTCATAGTCCACTCTGAAATACTTTCTCAGCTCATCGTAGATGGGCTGTGCAGTCTCGGCAAGCTTCTTGCTCAGGGGCAGTACCGCCGCCTTAAAGGGAGCAAGGGCCGGATGAAGTCTCAGCACCTTTCTTATGTCTTCGTTGCCTTTGCTGTCGGTGAGGACTTCTTCGTCGTATGCGTCCACCAGGAAGGCCAGAAGCATTCTCTCAACGCCTACCGACGGTTCTATGCAATAGGGAACGTACTTTTCGTTGGTCTCGGGATCCAGATAGCTCATGTCCTGTCCGGAATGATTCTGATGAGCCATCAGATCATAGTCCGTTCTGGAAGCGATCCCCCACAGCTCTCCCCATCCAAAGGGGAAGAGGAATTCTATATCCGTTGTGGCATTGCTGTAATGTGAAAGTTCTTCAGGGTCGTGATCTCTCAGCTTGATGTGATCTTCTTTAAGACCAAGCGACTTCAGGAAGTTGGCGCAGAAATCCTTCCAGTAGGCGAACCATTCAAGTTCGGTCCCGGGCTTGCAGAAAAACTCCAGCTCCATCTGTTCGAACTCTCTGGTCCTGAAGATGAAGTTACCGGGAGTTATTTCGTTTCTGAAGGATTTACCCACCTGGGCTATTCCGAAGGGTATCTTCTTTCTCGATGTTCTCTGAACATTTTTGAAGTTTACGAATATGCCCTGAGCGGTCTCAGGTCTGAGATAGATCTCAGCCTTTGAATCCTCCGTCACTCCCTGGAAGGTTTTGAACATCAGGTTGAACTGACGTATTCCCGTGAAATCCGACTTGCCGCAGTCCGGACATTTTACCTGTTTTTCTTCGATGAACTGCTCCATCTTTTCGTTGGACCAGCCGTCCACTACCACATCTTCTTCACCCTGCTCTTTCAGATACGCTTCAATAAGCTGGTCTGCGCGAAAACGCGACTTGCAGGCTTTGCAGTCGATAAGGGGATCTGCGAATCCTCCCACGTGACCGGATGCCACCCAGGTTTCCGGGTTCATGAGTATGGCAGCGTCAAGCCCCACGTTATACTGGGACTCCTGCACGAATTTTCTTCTCCAGGCATCCTTGATATTGTTCTTAAGCTCAACACCCAGGGGGCCGTAGTCCCAGGTGTTTGCAAGACCTCCATAGATCTCTGATCCCGGGAATATGAAGCCCCGGTTCTTCGCCAGGGCGGTTATTTTATCCATGTTTGTTTCTACGCTCATATTTATTCTTAAGACCGATTACTCCTGGTCTTCCGCTGCCTCCTCTGCCTTCTCTTCTGCTTCTTCTGCGGCATCTTCCGCTTTCTCAGCTTTTTTCTTTGCCGATTTCTTTGCCTTTCCCTTTATGTCGTCAGCCTTCTCCTTCAGATCGTCTGCGGCATCTTCCGCCTTGTCCTTAAGATCGTCAGCCTTCTCCTTCAGGTCTTCCGCAGCATCCTTTGCCTTTTCTTTAAAATCGTCAGCCTTATCCTTAAGATCTCCCGCGGCATCCTTTGCCTTGTCGTAGAGATCCGTATCCTTGATCTTGTCGGAATACTCGTCGGCTTTCTTTCTGCCCATGTCGTAGAGCTCACTGCCCTTGTCCTTCATTTTTTCCGCCACATCACTACCCTTTTCGATGGCTGTGGACACGGTATCGGTAACGGTATCGCTTACATCGATGATGGTTCCGTCGGTCTTGATGACTTCGATGACGCACTTGAATCCGAATGCGGCGACTACCGCAACGATGGATGCCAGGGGAGCAATTACGATTCCCACGATGCCCGCATTGATGGGCACATTGAGGATGATCTCATCTTCTCTCTTGACCTGGATCCTTGCAACGTTACCCTTTTTAACAACATCCTTCAGGGATCCAAAGAGTGCCTTTCCTTTTTCTCCAAAGCCACGTTCTCTTTTTCCCGCATTTACTGTTTCTTCAATGGCGATGATAGCGTCTACCACGCTTCCATTGGTTTCCTCGAGAGCTTCCTTTGCCTCTGCGTAGGTTACCCCTGTTCTGTCTTTGACCAGTTCGATTTTTTCCAGAGTGATCTCCATCTTAAATTCCTCCTTTTATTGATCAGACGAGTTCTTCACTTTTTACGTCCGTAATATCCAGATGATAGGCCGCATATTCTCTGATTACTCTCTGCAGCAGCTGCCCATCCTCCTTATTCAGAGCTATATTTTCCAGCTGACTCAGTGGTGTCTGAGCCAAAAACTTTAACACACTAACTATATCAAATCCACGGCAAATAATCAATGTGTCATCCCCTGAATTTTGTAGTTTTTCGGCGCACTCACCGCAGACGGTCCCGCCCTCTTTTATGCTGAAATATGCGGGTGCAAAATCAACGCCGTCCTTTTCCCCATTATTGGGATCAAGGGCCTTGCCGCAGCATGCGCATGTCTCAAGCTCCGGCATGCTTCCGCTGATGTTAAAAAGCTTTATCTGGTAAGAGAGCACCAGAGTTCCGATGCCTTTGTCCCTTTTTTCAAGGACCCTGAAGAATTCAACTATAAGGTCGAAGAGAGCCGGCACAGCCATTTCTTCCGGGAGGGCTTTTTCGGTGAACTCCAGAACATAGGCTCCGTGCATGTATTTTTCCACGTCTTCTCCGATGCCGTAAAAACTTTTGATCACCTCGGCGGAGTTGATATTAAAGCTGTCTCTGTTTTTGAAGAGCTCGTATCTGCCGTAGGTGAAGGGTCTTATCGCAAGAGTTCCCTTGCTTCTTCCCTTTTCGCCAATGCTCGTGCCTGCGCTGATCTTTCCGTAGGAGCGGGTAAAAAGCCTGATCATCCTCCTGTTGTATGAAGTTTTTATCTGTCTTAATACGATCCCTTCAGTATCAGTAATCATTCTCCATACCCGAACTGAGACAGTGCTCTGTCGCTGTCTCTCCAGTTTTCCCTCACCTTTACCCAGGTCTGGAGGAACACCTTCGTTCCCACCAGTGCCTCAAGTTCCTGGCGGGCGCTTTTTCCTATGCCTTTCAGCTTGCGTCCGCCCTTGCCTATTATCATTCCCTTATGGGATTTTTTCTCGCAGTAAATCACCGCGCCGATTCTGGTAAGCTCATCCTCTTCCTCGTAGGACTCGATCTCCACCGCCACTCCGTGGGGGATCTCATCCTCCATGTAGAGGAGCACCTTTTCTCTGATTATTTCCGCGGCAATGAATCTGAGAGGCTCTTCGCTGACCTGATCTTCAGGGAAGTACATGGGGCCTTCCTCCATATATTCTCCCGTCATCTCAAGAAGTTCTTCCACCCGTATCCCTTGGAGGGCGGATATTCCTATGATGTTGTCAAATATTTCCATCTCCTCATAGGCATGGAATATCTCCTGGAATTCATCGGGCTTCAGAGAATCCACCTTGTTGATGACCGCTATGCGGGGGGTGTCCGTTTCCTTCAGCAGATCGAGAATATACCTGTCCTGAGGAGTTTTTTCAGGATGGGAATCCGCAAGAAACAATATAACGTCCACCTCCCTGAAAGTCCCTATGGCCGCTTCAGTCATGTAGGACCCAAGTTTTGTCCTGGGTCTGTGTATCCCGGGAGTATCTATGAACACCATCTGGATGCCCTCATCCACACCATCGATCCTGGTGTATATTCCCCGTATGGTATTTCTGGTGGTCTGAGGTTTTTCCGTGGTAATGGCTATCTTCTCTCCCAGTATTGCGTTGAGAAGCGTTGACTTTCCAACATTAGGTCTTCCCACTATTCCAACGAATCCGGATCTCATTTTCTGTCCCTCTTTTCCTTTACTGTCCCAATTGTTACTGCCTGTCCTGCCTGTCCAGAACAAATGCCTCGGGGAAAAGTTCCCTGAGGCCGATGACCTTCAATCCATTTCCGTCCTCATCGGAGGGTCCGGTCACCACCTTCAGGTCCGGTGCAAAATCGCTCATAAACTGCCGGCATATGCCGCAGGGCACCGCAGGTTCATCTCCGGCGGAAACGGCTATGGCTTCAAAGTCTCTTACTCCCTCTGATATTGCCTTTACAAAAGCCGTACGCTCTGCGCATATTGTGGCCCCAAATGAAGAGTTTTCCACGTTCACTCCCGTAAACACCCTTCCGTCACCTGTAAGCAGGGCAGCGCCAACCTTGAATCCCGAATAGGGAGCGTGGGCATTTACCCTTGCCTTTTCGGCGGCTTTGTATAGTGAAAGATAATCCTGTCCACTCATTGTTCATCTCCTCCATCTGTATCCGGGGGCCTTCTGTCAATTCCCATGGTCCCCATTATTTCCTCTTCTTTGGCCCTCATTTTTTTCTTATCGTCATCGTTCATATGATCGTATCCCATAAGATGAAGCATGCTGTGGACAAAGAGATATATCAGTTCTCTCGTCTCCGAGTGGCCGTACTCCGCCGCCTGCTGTCTTATTCTGTCCATGCAGATGACCACATCCCCCAGGGATATTCCCATGTCCCCGGGCTGACTTTCCAAAGCCTCTTTTATCTCCCCGAGGCCTTCCATCATGGGGAAAGACAACACATCTGTGACCTCATCCACCTGCCTGTACTGTCCGTTGAGCTCCTTTATCTCATCTTCATCCACAAAGGAAAGGCCGATTCCCAGATGCTCTGCCTGACTGCCTCCTATTCCTTCTTTTTCAAGGCAAAGGTCCGCAGCTTTTTCTATAAGCTCCATATACCCCTCGCTCAGGTTGCCTTTGAATTCTTCGCTTATCTCTTCCTGCAGCCAGATGATCATTTCTTTTTCTCGTACCTTTCGTATGCGCTGATAACCTTTTTCACAAGCTGATGTCTGACCACGTCCACCTCTCTGAGTCTGCAGAACTGTATTTCCTCAACATCCTTGAGGATCTTCTGGACTTCTATGAGGCCGGACTTTCTGTCCTTGGGAAGGTCGATCTGGGTTATATCTCCCGTTACCACCACCTTAGAATCGAATCCCATTCTGGTGAGGAACATCTTCATCTGCTCCGGTGTGGTGTTCTGAGCTTCGTCAAGGATGATGAAGGAATTATCCAGAGTCCTTCCCCTCATGTATGCCAGGGGCACTACCTCTATGGCTTCCTTTTCCTTTAACCTTAGAGCGGTCTCTCTGCCGAGAACGTCGTAGAGGGCATCGTATAGAGGCCTGAGATAGGGGTCTACTTTTTCCTGAAGATCTCCCGGCAGAAATCCCAGACTTTCACCCGCTTCAACCGCAGGTCTTGCAAGTATTATCCTCTTGACCTCCCTGTTTTTAAATGCGTTTACGGCCATGGCCACGGCTATGTAGGTCTTTCCCGTACCTGCGGGACCTATACCAAATACGATCTCCTTGTTTCTGATGGCCTCTACGTATTTTCTCTGGCCTATGGTCTTTGGTCTTAAGGGTTTGCCGTCGTGAGTGAAGCAGATGATATCTCCGCTTACATTCTGTTTGCCGTAGGATATCCCCTCCCTCTTAAGGTCGGTGATGTATCCGATCTTCTGGTCGTCCAGCTTTTCTCCTCTCCGCAGGGCTTCTATCATCTCGTTTATGATGCCGGCGGCCTCATCAGCCTGCTCTCCTCTGATGATAAGCTGGTTGTCCCTCTGAACGGTCACCACCTTGTACCTGTCCTCAAGGTCTCTGAGATTCCTGTCAAGGCTCCCGAAAAGTTCGCTCCTGTCGATATCCTCCAGAGAAAGCCTGGCTTCACTATTGACTATCCTGTTATACTCCAATATCTTCGCTCCTTTTTTTATTTTAGATCAAGAGCCGCCTGAGCAGCCTTTATTCCGTCAACGGCCGCGGACATTATTCCGCCCGCATATCCCGGGCCCTCCCCCGCAGGGATGATCCCGGAAACTGTGCTTTGAAGTTTATCATCTCTGATTATCCTAACAGGTGATGAACTTCTGGATTCCACAGCCGTCATCCTGGCATCATCCGAGTCGAATCCCTTAAGCTTCTTCCCAAGATGTGGCATGGCTTCCAATATGCCCTCTGCGGCAAAATCCGGAAGGCAGGATCTCACTTTGTCATCCTCCTTCTTTCGGAAGCTGCCGTAGTCGGTAACGGGCAGCCCGGGAGCATCGCCTCTTTCCCAGGCCATTTTTTCGTATTTCTTCTGGAAGGCGATCCCCGAAAGCGGGTCTCCCTCCTTTTGAAAATCATCCACCCTTACATCCACCAGAAGGGCGCTGTTGGCGTACTTTCCGTCTCTTGCCCGGTTGCTCATTCCATTGGTGAGCCCATACCCTTTGGATGATGAGGCGTTAATCACCTGTCCCCCGGGACACATGCAGAAGGTGTATACTCCTCTGCCATTTTCACATCTATGATTGAGTTTGTATTCGCTGTGTCCAAAAACTTCCGCAAGAACGGGATCTCCGTATTGCTCTCTGTCTATGTCTTCCTGCAGATGTTCGATCCTCACTCCAATGCTGAAGGGCTTAGGTCTCATTTCAAGGCCTTCCTCTCTCAGCATCCTGAAAGTATCTTCAGCGCTGTGGCCGGTGGCTATTATCATACAGTCCGCCGGTATGTATTCTTCGGGACCATCTTCATCAGTTCTCTTGACGAATATCCCTTTTAGAACTCCTTCTTCTTGGTCTATCCTCTCAAGCCTTGTTGAAAATCTGATTTCTCCTCCAAGTGCTTCTATTCTTTTTCTTATATTGGGCACTATCGTCCTGAGCCTGTCCGTTCCTATATGAGGTCTGTTTTTATACAGTATCTCAGGATCCGCGCCTCCTTCAACAAGCTGTCTTAGCACCCATTT
>CADBRY010000075.1 GCA_902797195.1 uncultured Eubacteriales bacterium | reverse complement strand
GCGGCCGCAGAGAACGCACTTTGAGGAATCTCTCACGATGGAAGGTGACAGATCGTCATAGCAGACGTCTCTGGTCTCTCCATCGAAGCTTTCCACATCTATGCCCATTTCGTGACAGAGCTTCTGCAGCTCGCAGGTCTGGTTTCTGGTGCAGGTGAGGCACTCCCTGTTGTGGTTAGCAAGGATGAGCTCAAGGTTCATCTTGACGGACTTGCGAACTCTCTCGGTGTCCGTTCTTACGACCATGCCTTCCTGGACTTTCAGCACGCAGGAGGTGGGCAGGTTTCTCATGGGCACGCCGTTGACCTCGACCTCGCATACGCAGAGACGGCAGGCGGCCACTTCATTTATATCTTTTAGGTAGCACAGGGTGGGGATGTCGATCCCGGCTTCTCTGGCGGCCAGGAGTACAGTGTAATCCTCGGGAACCGTCACCTGTATACCGTTTATAGTAAGGGTTACTTTTTTCTTAGGTGCCATTTTCCATCACTCCTTTCCCTAGTACTTGATGATAGATCCGAACTTGCAGACGGTCAGGCAGGTACCGCACTTGGTACACTTGTCCTGGTCGATGACATGTACCTGCTTGGTCTCTCCGATAATTGCCCTGACGGGACACATACGGGAGCAAAGGGTACATCCGCGGCAGTCGTCTTTGATCTCAAAGGTAAGAAGCGGCTTACATACAAGTGCGGGACATTTCTTGTCGACCACGTGAGCTTCGTACTCGTCGTGGAAGTGATTGAGGGTAGACAGTACCGGATTTGGAGCTGTCTGACCGAGTCCGCACAGGGAAGTCAGTTTGATGTTTTCGGCAAGGTCGTGAAGCCTATCAAGATCTTCGGGCTCGGCTTCCCCTTCCGTGATCTTGTCCAGGACTTCGTGGAGCCTCTTGGTGCCTTCACGGCAGGGCACGCACTTGCCGCAGGATTCGTCCACGGTGAAGTCCAGGAAGAATCTTGCGATGTCAACCATGCAGTTGTCCTCATCCATGACGATCATTCCGCCGGATCCCATCATGGAACCGATGGCCACAAGGTTATCGAAGTCGATGGGAATGTTCAGGTTATCCTCGGTGATGCAGCCTCCCGATGGGCCTCCTGTCTGGACGGCCTTGAACTTCTTTCCGTCGGGGATGCCTTCTCCGATATCGTAGATAACTTCTTTAAGGGTGATTCCCATTGGGACTTCAACAAGGCCCGTCTGGTTGATCTTTCCACCGAGAGCGAAGACCTTGGTCCCCGGAGATTTGTCCGTGCCGAATCCTCTGAACCAGTTGGCTCCGTTGAGGATGATCTGTGGGATGTTGGCCAGGGTCTCAACGTTGTTGATGCATGTGGGCTTGCGCCAGAGACCTTCGTTGGCAGGGAAGGGAGGCTTGTTTCTGGACATGCCACGCTTGCCTTCGATGGATGCGATGAGAGCTGTCTCTTCACCGCAGACAAAGGCGCCTGCACCCAGCCTTATATCAATGTCGAAGTTGAATTTGGATCCCAGGATCTTGTTGCCCAGAAGCCCCATTGCTCTTGCCTGTTCGATAGCGTGCTGGAGCCTTTGGACGGCGACGGGATACTCGGCTCTCACGTAGATGAAACCCTTGCTGGCGCCGATGGCATAGCCGCCTATGGCCATGGCCTCAAGTATCGCGTGAGGATCACCTTCCAGTATGGAGCGGTCCATGAACGCTCCCGGATCTCCTTCGTCAGCGTTGCAGATTATGTATTTCTGAGGGGACTTGCTTGGAGCTGCGAAACTCCACTTGACGCCTGTGGGGAATCCTCCGCCTCCACGGCCGCGCAGTCCCGAGTCCTTCATTATCTCGATGATGTCTTCGGGCTTGAGCTCCAGAACAGCCTTGGCAAGCGCCTGGTAGCCGTCCTTTGCGATGTATTCGGAGATATCTTCCGGATTGATCTCACCGCAGTTTTTCAGGACCACCCGCTTTTGCTTCTTATAAAAATTCTGCTCGGTTAAGGTCTTGAATTCTCCGTCTATGGTGTATTTGACCACCGGATCTCCGCCGAAGATGTGCTTGTACATGATCTCGGAAGCCATCTCGGGAGTCACGTGCACATAGGTGACTCTTTTCTTTCCCGGCTCGATGACTTCAACGATTGGCTCGTAGGTACACATGCCGGCGCATCCGCATGGGATGATCTGGACGTTATCCGTATCTTCTTTCTCAGCCAGTTCCTGCTGGAGAGCTTCCAGAACATCACGTGCTCCCGCGGAGATGCCGCAGGTTCCCATTCCAACCATTATGCGAATATTGTTTTCTTTTTCCTGCTGAGTCAGGACTTCTTCTTTTATGGACTTGAGTCTATCCGGGGTCATTTTGGTTGCCTTTGCCATTACGCACCCACCTCACTTTCCATTTCATCTTCCAGCTCCGTTTCCAGGTAGTATTTCTCCAGGATCTCCGGGATCTGATTGGTGTCGTAGAGCTTGGCATAAACGTCGTCGTCTATCATCATTACCGGGGCCAGCGAACAGCACCCCAGACAGCGGGTCGCCTCAAGGGAGAACATCCCGTCGTCGCTGATTCCTCCGACCTCGATCTCAAGCTGCTGCTCCAGAGCCTCGACTATGGCCTGGGCGCCCTTCACATAGCACGCCGTTCCCAGACAGACTGAGATTTTGTGCTTGCCCTGTTTGGTCAGGTTGAACTGACTGTAGAAAGTGCTGATTCCGTACAGTTCTCCCACGGACACATCGTCCAGCTCGAAGGAGATCCACTTCTGGACTTCCAGCGGGACGTATCCGAACAGTCTCTGCGCCTCCTGCAGCACCATGATGTTGATGCCCTCCTGATCACGGACGGAATCGATGTAAGCCTTGAGTTCTTTGTAGCGGGGGTCATCTGGCCTGATGCAGCTTTCGTTTGCTTTGTTGCCTTCATTTGCCATTACTATGCACTTCTCCTTTCGACGTTTTTACCGCTTCTCCGGGATTACGGGGTTTCGGAAGATATAGCAAAACGGACCCGGATTATTAGAAAACAAATTGTCTGAAAATAGTTAATATTTGAAAAAATGATAACTTTTTAACAAGAGGTTAGTCAACTCTAACACCCCTTTAATGAGATAAAGGACAGAAAAATTATATATATGTAGCAAACAAGTGCAAAATCAACGGTTCTTCGTTGCCTTTACATGACAGAACAATTAGAAAGTATGATAGAATGTGAGCGCAACATTACTCTTCCAAGGATTGACCCTCGGCATTTGGAAGAGTGAGACACTCAAGGGCGATTCTTCCAAAGATTTCTCCTCTGCGTTTGGAAGAACGAGGCATGCAAAGGCAATTCT
>CADBRY010000074.1 GCA_902797195.1 uncultured Eubacteriales bacterium | reverse complement strand
TTGTGTAATTCCAAGGCATAAATTGCCTTTCCATGCAAAAAGGTTTACATAAAGCCCGAAAAATCGCGCCAGAAGAGAGCTTTTTTGTATATAAAAAAATTCTGAGCTGATTATTACAAAAAAACGCTTTGGAAGTTTGTCAATCAAAAATACCACAACAAGTGACACGATCCCGCGGTCCTGACCGGATTGACAGTAAATGACCCTATGTATAAAATTATGAAGATACTTGAATGATAAAAAGAGGAGACCAAAATGGCAGAAAAACCAACATTGATTATTATGGCGGCGGGCATGGGATCCCGCTTTGGAGGCCTTAAACAGGTGGAAAAGATGACGGACGCTGGAGAGATCATTCTGGATTTTTCCCTTTATGATGCGATGATGGCCGGTTTTGACCGGGCGGTGTGCGTCATAAGAGAAGAGCATAGAGACATTTTCAGAGAGCTGGTGGACGAAAGAGCTGGAAAGTACATGAAGATCGAGTACGCCTATCAGGATCTGAAGGACATCCCCGCGGCTGTGATCGACGGGCTTGATGACGCCACAAAAGAGGCGATAAAAGACAGGGAAAAACCATGGGGAACCAGCCATGCGATCTACGCATGCAGGGATCTGATAAATGGACCTTTTGCGGTTATAAATGCGGATGACTATTACGGTCCCGGAGGATTCGTGGATGTTTACGAATACCTTGCGGCTGAGCATGAGGGCGATATGATGCACATGTGTATGGCCGGCTACACCATCAGAAACACGATCACGGAAAACGGGCATGTTTCCCGAGGCGTGTGTCAGATGGATGATGAGGGATATCTTACGGACATAGTCGAGCGGACGAAGATAATGCAAAGACCGGAAGGCATTGCCTTTGCAGAAGGAGACGACGAAAACTGGACGGTCATGCCGGAAGACAGCCTTGTGTCGATGAACTTCTGGGGACTGCCGGGCAGCATGATGAAGTGCCTTGAAGAGGGCATCGCCGACTTTTTTGCGAACAAGGTGACCGAGAATCCCCTGAAGAGCGAATACCTTCTGCCTGAGAGCATCGACAAGCTGATCAAGGATGGAAAGGCAACGGTAAGGGTGATCCCATGCCAGGAAAAATGGTGCGGAGTCACATACAAGGAAGACGTGGAGGATGTGAAGGCCACCCTGCAGTCAAAAAAAGATGCGGGGCTTTACCCGGAAAAACTCTGGAAATAAACGGACTTGCTATCTCAGCTTCTCCAGCTGCTCGTTGTGGTTTGGGCTGATGATGGAATAGTAGCGGGCCATGTTCCTGCAGACCTTTTCGTCCCATGTGGAACTGGCGGCATAGCGCTTGTTCACGTCGGTGACCCGAGTGCCGTTGTAGAGGCTTCCCCCGGGAGTCAGATAGTTGTTGGCAAGAGCCCGGGAAACCACATCCACGCATTCGGACTTTGAAGAAAAACTGCGGCCGCCGAAACCGAACATATTGTTGGGGCGGTAGCAGATGGTGCCGTTGGCGCTTTCAAGAGAGGCGATGCCCATTACGAAAAGGCAATTGACCCCGTAGTCTTCCTCGGCTTTGAGGAACGCATCTTCAATGCCAACGAAGGCGCCCCTTGAGACCAACTTCAGATCCGCCAAGGTGACACCGCTGGGTTTGCTGACGTCCATATCCCAGCACTGATCGTAGGAATAGGCGGGAATGCTTTTTGTCTCGAGAACTTTGGCAACGGTCTCTTCCCTGAGAGGGGAAGCCAGATCCACGGGATGGGCTTTGCCGGCATTTGCTTTGGCGTCTGCCTTCTCGGCATAGGCGGCAGAGGTTTTCGCCTTGGCAATGTTGTAGTCCAGGACCTGCCGGATCGCGAAAAAACTCCCGGCAAAAACGACAACCACAAGGGGGATGATCCACAGGAAGGCCCTCTTGGAGCCGGACCTGATGGTGTATGTCCTGTTGTTTTGCGGATAATCGTATTTCATGATCCCACTGCCTCCCCGGCGGCGTATAATAACAATGATGTATTAAGATTGTAGCAATTTCGCGAGGTAAAGACAACAGTGCTTGGGATAGCCACATTCATCAAAACAATAATTTCGGTGATCCTGTCCTTCTTCCTGCTCCACGGCATAAGCGCTGCGACGGATCAGGACCCGGCGGATGCCGCGGAAGCCTTTATGAAGGGGATGTCGGAGCAGCAGGAACAGACCCTGGAAGCGTATATGGACAACGAGTACGTGAATTTTTTCGTGAATGTGGAGGGAGATGCAAAGGCAACGGACAGGCTCAGGGAAAATCTCTTTAAGAATTTTTCGTATGAAATCGAAGACAAGGAAGAAAAAGACGGACTGGCCGTAGTCAAGTTCAAAATAAAGGGCAACGATTTCAGTAAGGCCATGGAAGAGTATGAAGAGAACTCCTACGATTATGTGACAGAGAACCTTTACGAGGAAGAGGTTGAGGATAAGGAAAAACTCCGGGAAAAATGCCTGGAGCTGTATGTGGATGAAATAGAGGAAGAAGCCGGGGACGGCAAGGTCAAAGAAAGCACGGTATACCTTCCCCTCAAAACCGATGAGCACGGCAACTGGAAAGTCCTGCTCAGCGACGAGATCATGAAGCAGCTTTTGGGGAACATAGCACTGCCCGAGGGAGTAATAGAAGAGGAGACTGAGAAAAAGCAATGAAACTGATACATATATCCGATCTGCATCTTGGAAAACGTTTCAAGGAAAGATCCCTTATTGAAGACCAGAAGCACGTCTTGGATCAGATAATCAGAATCACAGAAGAAGAGAAAGCCACCGGCGTTATGATCGCCGGTGATATTTACGATAAGCCGGTACCCCCGGGAGAGGCGGTGCTTCTTTTTGATGAGTTTCTGGTCAGGCTGAGAGAAGTGTGCGATCACATCTTCATCATAAGCGGAAATCACGACAGCGCCGAAAGACTTTCCTTTGGAAACAGAATAATGGAGAAAGGTGGCGTGCATCTGTCCCCATGTTTCGACGGGCGGATGAAGAAGGTGACCCTGAGGGCCGACGGGGAACAGGCGGAAAAAGTGGCCGAAGGAGCTCCGGCAGGTGACAGGACAGAAGAGGAGCCGGTGAACATATGGATGCTCCCCTTCGTAAAACCCGTCCACGTCAGGGAATATTTTGAGGACCTTGAGAGGGACGACTACACCGGGGCAATCAAGTGGGTCATAGAAAACTCATCCGTTGACTTTGCAGAAAAAAACATCCTCATGGGACATCAGTACGTGACGGGAAGCGAGAGATCCGAATCGGAGGAGGTGCCCGTTGGAGGGCTGGACGGCGTGTCGGCGGAGGCCTTCGAAGGCTTCGATTATGTGGCTTTGGGACACCTGCACAAGGCCCAGCCGGCGGGCGGGGAGAATATCAGATACTGCGGATCCCCCCTGAGGTACTCCTTCTCGGAGGAGAAGGACAGCAAGCAGCTGCTGGTCGTGGAGATAAAGAACGACGGGGTGGAAATAGAGAGCAGAGAACTGTTGCCTTTGCGGGATGTAAAGACAATCAAAGGCACTTTTGACCAGCTTATGACGGAAGCCCACAAGATGGAAGAGGGGCAGCGGAAGGCATATATACGAGCAGAGCTTACAGATAAGGAATACATTCCCGACGCCATCCAGCGGCTTCGAAGCGCCTATCCGAACATACTGGAAGTGCGCTACGAGGATGTGGAGAGAGGCGGGAGTCTCTTTGCAGGAAGGGATGAGGTCGAGGAGAAAACCCCCTTCGAATATCTTGAAGATTTCTTCAGAGCAATGAGGGGACGGGAGATGACCGGGGAGCAGAAAGCCATAGCCAGACAGGCGATCCAAAAGATTTGGGAGGATGAAGAGTGAGACCACTTGAATTAAAGATACAGGGATTCGGACCTTACGCGGACAAGGAAAATCTGGACATGGAGTCTTTGGGAAAACAGGGGCTCTACCTGATAACGGGAGATACGGGGTCCGGAAAGACAACCATATTCGACGCCATAACCTACGCGCTGTACGGTGAGACCAGCGGCGGCGTCAGGAGCGGGGAGATGATGAGATCCACCTATGCACGGGAAGATCTTCCCACGGAAGTGGAGATGGTTTTTGAATACGGAGGAGAGGAATACAGGATCCTGAGAAGACCCGCCTACGAGAGGCCGAAGAAGAGAGGCGAGGGAACCATCAAGGTCTCTTCCCAGTGTGAATTCCACATGCCCGGAAACAGGGTCCTGGAAAAGGAACGGGAAGTGACGGCTGCGGTGACGGAACTCCTTGGAGTGGACAGAGCTCAGTTTACACAGATAGCCATGATAGCACAGGGAGATTTCAGGAAGCTGATCCAGGCGGACACCAAAGAAAGGATCGGTATATTCAGGCATCTTTTCAAGACGGAAAAGTACCGGCAGCTTACGGAGCTGATAAAGGAAGAAGCCCGGAGTCTTGAAAGGGAAAGAGACGAAAACCTGAGAATGATGTCCCTTTATGGGTCGGCGCTGGAACTGGAAGGGGAGCCTGAAGAAGGTTCTGAGGATGGCCATGAGGGAGGCCTTGAAGGCCTGAAGGAAAGAGCAGCCACGGGAAGCCTTACCTTGCCGGATCTGGATAAACTTGAGGAGCTGGTTTTAAAGGACGGCAGCGAAAAGACCCAGGCCCTGAAAAAAGAACTGGAAAAGAAAGAGGAAGAGCTGATCAAGCTCCAGAACAGGCTGACGAAAGCAGAAGAAGGAAGCAAGCTGAAGAAGGTTCTTGAAAAAGCGCTTCAGGAAAAAACCGGAGCTGAAGAGGATATGAAAAAAGCCGAGGAAGAACTGGCTGAAGCGGAAAAAAGAAAACCGGAGATCGACGAGATCAACAAGAAGATCGCGGTCATAGAAGAGCGGATCAAGGAAGGGGCGGAAGAGGAAAAACTGAAGAGCCTGCAGGCGGAAGAAGGTAACAGGAAAAAAGAAGAAGAGTACAAGGAAGCAGCCAAAAACTATGAGATCCTTGCAGATAAAAATGACTCCATCCAGAAGTCACTGAGAAGCCTGCAGCGGAGGATGATGGACGCCCGGGCGGGAGTTCTGGCAAGGACTCTTGTGGAAGGGGAGCCCTGTCCCGTGTGCGGCTCCACAGAGCATCCCGCACCTGCCCGGCTTCCGGAAGATGTCCCCACTGAGGAAGATATAAAGCGGGCGGAAAAAGAAGCGGAAAACTCCCGGAAGAAAACCGAAGAAGCAAGCTGCGTGGCAGCCGCGCTCAAACAGGAAGTGAAGGTGAGGAAGGAAGAGACCGACAAGAGGATAGCGGAGCTTGAAAAGAGTCTTAAGGAG
>CADBRY010000073.1 GCA_902797195.1 uncultured Eubacteriales bacterium | reverse complement strand
GTTAAACTGCGATAATATCCGTAAAATGCAAAAATCCCCCGACACCTGTAAAAATACATGTTTTCGGGGGATTTTATCTCAAATTTCAACGAATCCTCTCGGATCCCAAAATAGCCTTATTTGCCCATCTGTGCGGCTACTTCAGCTGCAAAGTCTTCTTCCTTCTTCTCGATTCCCTCGCCAACTTCGTAGCGGATCATGGATGTCAGCTTGATGTCTTTGCCGATCTCCTTGGCCACGCCCTCTACATACTGCTGTACTGTGAGGTCTGAATCCTTAACGAATTTCTGATCCACCAGGCAGACTTCCTTCAGGATAGCCTTGACCTTTCCGGGGATGATCTTATCAAGAAGCTCTTCTTTCTTACCTTCATTGAGCAGCTGCTCTCTTGCGATCTTCTTCTCGCCTTCCAGCCAATCCTGATCCACTTCCGTCTCATCCAGGAACTTGGGGCTCATTGAAGCGACCTGCATAGCCACGTCTTTTCCGCAAACTTCCACTTCATCTGCGGATGCCTCGGTTTCCATTCCGACGATAACGCCGATCTGTCCGCCGCCGTGGATATATCCAACGTACTTGTTGCCCGGCTTCTCGAATTTCTCAAATCTTCTGATGCTCATGTTCTCGCCGATCTTTGCGATCTTGTTTGTCAGGGCATCCTGAACTGTTCCTTCGCCTTCAAAGGGCAGAGCCATGAAAGCATCCATATCAGCTGCGCCGCCGTTAAGGGCAAGCTGTGCAAGAGCTTCAACAAAACCGATGAACTCTTCATTCTTTGCAACGAAGTCTGTCTCTGAGTTGACTTCAACGATAGCTGCTGAAGATCCGTCCTCTGCAAAAGCGGTTCTTACAAGACCCATTGCAGCGATCCTTCCAGCTTTTTTGGCAGCCTTTGAGAGTCCCTTTTCACGAAGGATCTCAACAGCCTTATCCATATCGCCGTCAGCCTCTACCAAAGCGTTCTTGCAATCCATCATTCCTGCGCCTGTCATTTCGCGCAGCTCTTTAACATCCTTTGCTGTTACTGCCATATCTATTTACCTCCTGATGGTTATTATTACTCTTCCTCAGCTTCTGCAGCTTCCTCTGCAGCCTCTTCAGCCTCTTCTACCTTGGCTTCTTCCGCTGCCTCTACTGTCTCCTCAGCTGCCGCTTCCTCAGCCTGGATATCTTCGCCCTCGTCAAAGCTTTCGCCCTGTCTGGCTTCCAGAACTGCATCTGCCATGCAACCCGCGATCAGCTTGACCGCACGGATAGCATCGTCGTTTGACGGGATCACGAAATCCACATCATCGGGATCGCAGTTGGTATCAACGATTCCAACTACGGGTATGTTCAATTTCTTAGCTTCGTTGACCGCGATTTTTTCCTTCTTGGGATCCACTACGAAGATCGCTCCGGGCATTCCCTTCATTTCCTTGATTCCGCCCAGGAACTTGTCCAGCTTGTCGTGCTCAAGGCGAAGCTTACCAACTTCCTTCTTGGAAAGCTTCTCAAAGGTGCCGTCTTCTTCCATTGCTTCGATCTCGTAGAGTCTCTTGATTCTCTGGGAAATGGTCTTGTAGTTTGTAAGCATGCCGCCCAGCCATCTCTGGTTTACGAAGAACATATCGCAGCGGATAGCTTCATCGTGAATGGCTGCCTGTGCCTGCTTCTTGGTTCCTACAAAGAGGATGGGTCTGCCGCTTGCCGCAACTTCCTTGACGAACTCATATGCTTCGTCGATCTTCTTGACCGTCTTCTGCAGATCGATGATGTAGATCCCGTTTCTCTCGGTGAAGATGTAGGGAGCCATCTTAGGGTTCCATCTGCGAGTCTGATGTCCGAAGTGGACGCCTGCTTCAAGCAGCTGCTTCATTGAAATTACTGACATTCTGTTTCTCCTTTCGGTTTTTCATACTTCCACGGAAGCCTTCGGGAAAACATCCTTATGCACGCTTCGCGCGACAGCCTTCATTGCCTTTGCAAAGGCAACGGATAAGGCCGTTAAGGCACCGGCTTTCCCAAGCAACCGTGTGCAAATTAATTCTCGCCATAAAAAATGGCGCCGATGTACATGATACTATACCCGGAGCCAATTGTCCATAACTATTTGAATTACCTGCCCTATAGGATTTACCCGGCAATGTCCTCCTGAGCCAGCATTGCCTTTTTGATGGCCGGGATGGTTTCCGGGACGCCCCAGTACTTGGGCGCGTTATACTCCATGCTTCCGATGTTGGGCGCGGCCAGCATCAGAGCGCAGCATGTGAGAGAGAAAGGAATGGGCCCTCCCACGGCGCCGATGAGACCTGTGCTTACCGTAAGCCAGGCCGCAAGGAATGAACTTATGGCCGCCATTATCAGGAACAGCACATAAGATGCGGGAGTGATCTTAAAGGATCGGGTGAGCACCAGCATCAGCAGCATGCCGCTGTATCCGTAGAGTCCCAGGATTATGGGAGTGGTGGGAACTCCGAAGAAAACCGCCGCCGCCGTGGATACGGCTGCTCCAAGTATGGAGGAAATGAAGTCGATCCTCGAACCAAAGAGCAGGGCGATTCCTATTAAAATTGCCGGCAGGAGGGTGATCCCTCCAAAGAGTTCAGCTATACCGGCGTAGAGAGCCTGTATCATTTCCATACCCGTCATCGCCTGTGCCATTGAAGGGTCTACTATCGGGGCGCTGTGAGCGACTATGGTATCCGGCTGAGCCACGAATGCCATGTTCTGGGCAGCCGCCATGAATACGAGGGTCGTAAATCCGAAGGGCAGTCCCAGGCCCGATGCATCCCATCTTCCGAACACCGCCGCAAGAGCCAGGTTTACAGTGACGCAGAAAATTGCGGCAAGTATGAGGAACACAAAGAAGTGGACATTCATGCCATCGGAAAAAATAAGGCTTGCCATGATTATCCCTGAAAGGGCCGGACAGAATCCGTACACCCCAAGTCGGATCATCATTGGATCAACTTTGAGGAGCTTCAGGTAGATCACCGCGGTGACTGTGCATACCATGCCTCCCACGCCCACCTGAGGCGAGACGCAGAATGTGGCAATAATAAGCACAATGCCCGCGAAGGAATTGTCATTAAAAATTATCTGAGAATATGAGCACAAAATCGCATCGATGAATCCGGCGACTTTGTTCTTATCCACAAGATCTTTCCACTGGTTCAGAAAGGGAAAGGGGCACGACGCCAATGCTCCCATAGAGCACCTCTTTCTAATCGAATTCAACCCTATAACTAAAATAAATGTCAGGCTGTCATAACAGCTGTCTGGCATTTATTTTTTTTAAAATTATATTGTAGTTTGGTTACAAAAGGGTTACACCTTAACGAGGTGGCAAAGACGTGGCTCACCGGTTGACCACCGGTTGGCCTACCAGTTGGCAGGTCTTGAGACAGGCTTACCGCAATCGTAGCAGTAGATGGTGGAATCACCCCATTTTATGGGAGTCTTGCTGCAGTAGATGTCCTTGCCGTCCACCTTCAGATCTGCCGGAGCTACGCTGATACCGCTGGTTTCGCTTGCAGTACCCTTGGCCGTGTAGGTAAACGACTTCCCGCCATTCCATTTGACATCGGGGTATTTTTTCACCTCATTGCCTTCAGAATCCGTTACCTTCATCTCCCTGAGCGCGGAAAGTGCCATCTCCGCAAGTTCCGCCTGGGTCATGCCCGGGAAGTTGTGGGAGTGTACAAGATGTGTCTGATCGTTCAGAAGCACTCCCTCATTTGACTTGTCGATCAACCCGATATTTCCGTTATTATCTTTTCCAAACTGAGCTCCGCCGGTATCGCATTTTCCCACAAGGCTGATGCTGTCGTGATGGTGACATGCTTTGCGATAGTCTACGCTGTTTCCCACGGTTCTCAGGCTGAAAATTCCCTTGACTCTGTTAAATGTAAGGGTCCATGTCAGGCCTCCTCGTCCGCATTCAGAGCAGGCCGTTCCCTTCTCTTTGAAGGTGTAGGGTTTTGATCCTATCTGGTTGGCTTTGATGGTGATGCCGTGTCCTCTGTAGACGGGATTCGTTGTCTTTACCTTAAGAGGAAGGCTGGCGCTGAACACTTTGACATTGGCATATCTGGAGCTGCCCCGATATTTCTTTGCGGGCATGGAGTTCTGCCACTTCCTCGTCTTCTTGTTGTACCACTGTCTGGTCCTCACCAGCTTATATGTTCTGACTGAATAATAATAGGTGGTGTTTATGGCAAGTCCCACGTCGGTCATCTGCAGCACATTGGGGCCAAAGTACCTTATGGTGGTTCCGTTCTTTGCGATGGCGTAGCCGCTGACTCCGTTGACTTTGCTCCAGTATAACGTGGCTTTGTACGCGGTTATCCCCCTGGCTCCAAATTTTGAGACTCCTTTCGGGGCTGTCGCCGCGTCAACTTCAGTGCCGGTCATGATCTGGGCACAGGTGAAAAACATTGCCGTTATTACAAAAAGTGTTATCGCTCTCTTTAACTTCATTTCGGTCTCCGTCGGGTTATACTTTACTGATAAGATCTATTTAGTGTAACCCTATTGTAACCAAACTCCGAAGATCCGTCAATGTGCAAAGGCAACGATTTGCTTGGCAGGAAATCAATCTCCGATTCTCTGGAGGCACATCATGGTTATGTCATCGAACTGGTCCGCCTTGCCAACATGCTTTGACATGCTTTCCTTTACCGCCTCAATGGTTGCGTCCACGTTGAGATCTTTGGAATCATCCAGACAGGATTGGAGCCTTTCTTCTCCATATAGATCGTGGTCCACGTTCTCAGCTTCCGAGACCCCGTCGGTGTATAGAAACAGTCTGTCACCCTTTTCCAGAGTGAGCTCGTTCTCCTTATATACGAAGCCTTCCATCGCAGCGAGCACAAGGCCCTTGCCTTTGATGAAAGTCGACCCGTCAGCGCTTGTGAGCATTGGGGGATTGTGCCCGGCGCAAACATACCTGATCGTCCAGGTCTCAAGATCCAGCACGCCCACCCATGCCGTTACGAACATTTCGGCTTCATTGTTGGAACAAAGCTCATCGTTTGCATCGGTCATGGCTTCTGCGATGCTGTGTGTTTTTCGAATGCTGTTCTGTATGGTCTGTTTGGCCTTGACCATGAAAAGAGCCGCCGGTATCCCCTTGCCGGATACGTCGGCTATGACGAGCACCATGTGAGTTTTATCCACGAAAAAGAAGTCGTAAAAATCGCCGCCCACTTCCTTGGCGGGTTCTATGGATGTGGCAAGCTTTATGTCATCACGACCGGGAGATCGTTCAGTGACCACCGGCAGCATGGACAACTGGATATGTGAAGCCACGGACAGTTCAGATTTCATCCTGTTCCGCTCAGCTTCCAGGTTCCTTCGTTTATTGATGATCTGAATGATCCAGATCATCACGCCAATTCCCACGCCGTTTATCACGATAAAGGGTATGGCGATCTGCTCCACGATACCCCATGCCGTGGAAAATGGCTTGACCATGATGAGAACTATGCCAAGGTGCATGGCCTCCAGCACCATTCCAATAGCATAGGCTCTCACGGGGCGCACTACTCTATCTCCGAAGAACATTGCAAGCAGGCCGCATATCAAACCGATGAGGCAAGTGGCTACGATACAGGCCTGGGCCGTTATCCCACCAAGGAGCAGTCTGTGGGCGCCGGCGATGAGTCCAGCGATCAGTCCTCCTATCGGGCCTCCCAAAAAACCTGCAAGCATGGGGCCGATATCCCTTATGGATACTATGGCTCCATTTATGTCTGCGCCTGCCAGGTTTCCATATATGCCAAAAACTCCGCCTGTTATTCCGGAAATCAGCCTGGTCTTCCAGGTTTGCTTATACACCGAAAACAAGGGCAGAAACTCTCCGCTTCCGATTACAAAAGCGACAGATATGAGGACGGCCAGCGTCCCTGTCATTCTCGCAAAAAGAGATTCCATTATCGAATACCCTTTCTATATTAATTGCCGATATACCCGGTTATAAGTGCCTTATGATGCGGGCGGGCACGCCTCCCACGATGGTATCGGGAGGAACATCGCTGTTCACGACGGCCCCCGCCGCCACCACGGAATTATCTCCTATGGTAACCCCCTGAGTCACTGTGGCATTCGCCCCGATCCAGACCCGCTTTCCAATGTGGATAGGCGCAGGGTGGAGCTGCTGACGTTTTTCCGGGTCCAGATCGTGGTTCAGAGTGGCCAGAACCACACCGTGACCTATGAGAGCTCCGTCGTCTATGGTTATCCCGCCCTGATCCTGGAACTTGCATCCGGCGTTTATGAACACATTGTCACCTATGGTGATGTTCTTGCCGAAATCAGTGTAAAAAGGCGGAAACATACCAAAATTCTCGCCTACCGGTTTGCCGATGAGCCGGGAGAAAAGCTCCGCAAGTTCATCAGGTTCGTGGTAGACCGTGTTGATTTTCATTGTTATCTTCTGGGCTTCTCTGCTGTAGAAGCGCATGAGCTCGATCATATCGGGATCTTCACCCAATGTTTCTCCGCTATTAAAGCGTTCAAGCAATTCTTTTATGTCCATTTCCATACTTGTATTTTAATTCTCACAGGTTTATTTTTCAACCTTTATTCAAGTTATAGAAAGGTTACAGGGAAGTTATAAAAGAGTTACATTTTCTCTTGATTAATCTCTACTTTATATGTTAAGATTGAAATACGAAAGCGAGGGGGACAATTATGACCAGACATTTCACGATCAACACCATCATCAGAGTCACAATCATAGCGGTTTTATTTTCATTTGCAACAATGACCCCGGTCATGGCAGATGATTCCATCGATTCTTCAATTTCCAATTCGGACAGCACAGATGTAAAGGCAACTTCCGGCACTGTTTCCAAT
>CADBRY010000072.1 GCA_902797195.1 uncultured Eubacteriales bacterium | reverse complement strand
GTCCGGTTCTCTGATCCCAAGCATATTGATGTTGGGTCCGTTGATAACGAGTATTCTTTTTTTATCTTCCATATTATCTATACCCCAATCCTTCCAATATATTCTCTGCCACTTCATCTATATCCCGGTTTTCTACGGTCAGATCCTGCCAGCTTTCGTACTTGTCCTTTCTCTCGCCGTAGAGCACTTCTGTCCCCCGAGCTCCGCTGATGGGCCTGCCCTCACAAGAAAGTTTATCAAGATCTCTTTTGATATACACTATTCTTCCGTTGCTTCTCAAAGGGTCTCTGTTCTCCTCCCTCTCAACAACGCCTCCCCCTGTAGCTATTACGCGGCCGCCGATCTTTGCCGCCGAATCGATCACCTTCATTTCTTTTTTTCTGAAGGCCTCTTCTCCTTCGGAGATTATTATCTCTTCCGCGGTTCTGCCAAAGGTGCTGCGGATCAGCTCATCGGAATCTACGAAAACTTTTCCGGTCATCTCCCCGAGCTTTCTTCCAATGGAGGTCTTTCCCGATCCGGGCATGCCGATGAGGACGATGTTTTCCATGTCCTTTTCCAGCTGCTCACATACCCCGTCTATCCTGTCCATATGATCCTCCCCTGTGAACAGTCTGCAGGCACAGGCCGCCTGAGCTACCAGCATATGCATGCCGGAAAAAGCAGGGATCCCTCTGTCCTTCCCCTCAAGCATGAGCCGGCTGCGCAAAGGATTGTAAATAAGGTCAAATATGCCCTTGCAGTTTTTGAATATTTCAATATCCACGGGGCTGCTCCCCGTGTCGGGATACATGCCCACGGGAGTGGCGTTTACAATGATACCCGCATCCTCGTGTTTGGAAATATTGTCGTAGTTATCCGAGCCGCTTCTTGATACGGTGACGATCTCACCTGCCCCAAGATCCTCAAGGACTTTTTTCACTGTGCCGGAGACTCCCCCGCTTCCAAGAATCAGGCATTTTTCTCCCCGGATTCTCACGCCGGATCTTTCAACCGTGTATCTGAATCCGTCGTAGTCCGTGTTGTATCCGGACAGAGTGCCGTCGCTGTTTTTTACGATAGTGTTGACGCTGTTCGTTGCCTTTGCATGATCCGAGATTTTATCGCAGTACTTCATCACCTTCCGCTTATAGGGCATGGTGACGCTTATGCCCTTCATGGGGAAGTCCTTGAAAAATCCTTCAAGCTCCTCTTCCTCCATCTCTATCAGGCCGTATTCATATCCCCCCAGCATCATGTGTACCTGAGGAGAAAAACTGTGTCCCAGTTTGCTTCCCAGAAGGGCGTACTCAAAAGCCTTATCCTTCTGATAATTTCTGCTGACCTCCATGACTGCTTCCATGACCCTTGTTCCGCTTTTTTTTCTGTCCTCGTCAAACTGCTCCCCGAAAGCCTGAAGTTTTTCTTTTTCACGCTTCTCGTCCAGAACGGGGATCCCCCGGGCCAGTTTATACGCCCCTATTTTCTTTGCAACGTCCAGCCTTCTGTTCAGCAGATCCGCAAGCTCCCTGTCTATGGAGTCGATCTCTTTTCTCAAATCTTTCACCGGTTCCTCCATTCCATCAACGCATCGTATATGGCTATGGCCACCGCCCCCTCGATACAGGGCACGGCTCTTGGCACTATGCAGGGATCGTGGCGTCCTTTCACGATTATTTCCGTATCTTCCATCGTGGAAAGGTCAACTGTTCTCTGGCTGATCCCTATGGAAGGTGTTGGCTTCATTGCCACATTTATCACTATGGGCATGCCGCTGGAAAGTCCCCCCAGGATGCCTCCGTGGTTGTTGGTTTCTGTGAGCACCCTGCCTTCGTCCACGTAGAAGGGATCGTTGTTTTCCGATCCTGTGAGGCGAGCCGCTTCAAAACCGTTTCCGAATTCTATGCCCTTCACCGCCGGTACGGCGAATATGCTCTGACTTATCATCCCTTCAAGGCTGCCGAATATGGGTTCTCCCACTCCAACGGGCATTCCAAAGACCTTGCACCGGATACTTCCCCCTATGGAATCTCCCCGGCTGCGGACTTCTTCTATCAGGGCTTTCATTTTATCTCCGGCCTTCTCTGATACGGTGGGGAACCCGGGATCCACAGAACTTTCTTCCGTCATTTCCTCATCTTCGATATCACCTATGGACCGGATGTGGGCTTTTATTTTGATGCCCTGCTCCTCCAGCCACATGATGCACAAGGCTCCCGCCACGCACAAAGCTGCCGTCATCCTTCCGGAGAAAGCCCCTCCCCCGGAAGGGATCTTTCCGTATTTGACCCAGGCGGGATAATCCGCATGGGAGGGCCTTGGGATCTTTTTTATATCCTTGTAGTCGGCCGGTCTTGTATCGTTGTTTTCTATGACTGCCTCTATTGTATCGCCTGTTGTGAATCCACTCTCCAGGCCGCTGAAAAACATGGGCAGATCCTTCTCTTTTCTCTGGGTCGACCATGGATCTTTCCCCGGCGCCCTCCGGGCCATGAATGCGGTCAGCTTATCCATGTCCACCGGAAGTCCCTTTTCAATACCATCGATCATCACGCCGATCTCTTTG
>CADBRY010000071.1 GCA_902797195.1 uncultured Eubacteriales bacterium | reverse complement strand
GTCACCAACAAGCTCGAGAAGAAGATTCCGATCTCCGGCTCCAAGGTATGGAAAGGCGGAGAGGATTCCGAGCATGTTAATACAACAATCGATGTCGAACTCTGGCGCGAGAGCGTAAGCAAGGGCGGTGAATCTGTTGATGCTAAGGTAGATGGTGCTGTAGACGGTGACTGGGACGAAGTCAGCGGAGATGCCACATTCGAGTTCGGAACAGTAAATGGCGACACATTCGAAGCGGGCGAGTACGACAAGTACGACGCAGACGGCTATGAATATGTCTACACGGTTAAGAACGAGACCGGACAGAACAGCAAGTACACGCCAAGCTACGATGGACTTAAGGTCACGAATACGACATATCCGAAGATTAAGCCTGAGTTCGTCAAGAAGGTAGAAGACATGCCGCAGGAGATCATCGATGCCGGTGGCAAGAGCTTCACATTCCTCCTGGCACCTCAGACGGATAAGTCTGCTCCGGCTACGGCCAATGCCGATATGGAGACGACCATTACTGTCAAAGGAAACGGAGTGGGTAATCAAGAAACATTCGACTTCGGAGAGTTCACATTTGACCACGCCGGAGAATATGAGTACAAGCTCGTAGAAAAGGCAGAGGACGGATGGGTTTGCAGCGCTCCTGTAAGCACATTCAAGATTAAGGTTACCGATACCGACGGCAACCTGTCTGCTGAGATCGAGTGGCCTGAAGGTGACGATGTAGATGTCATTGACAATAAGCTCCGCATCACGAACACCTACGATCCTAAGGCTGTAGCTTCTGCTCCTGCGGTTGAAAAGACCCTGACAGGACGCAACCTCAAGGCTGAGGAGTTTGGCTTCACCATGAACGGAATGAGCAAAGATGCTGCAGATACCGCGATGGAAGCTACGGATTATAAGGATGCGTCGGCACTGACATCGACCGGTAAGAACGCCAAGGCAGCCAAGGATGCAGCCGCAAAGGTAGATATGTCAGCTGTTACATTCACTGCACCGGGTAAGTATCTCTTTGAACTCAAAGAGGATGCCGGAAGTCTGCCGGGCATCACTTACGATGCCAATATGTACAGGTTGCAGGCCACTGTCACAGATGACGGCAGCAAGACCGGAAAGCTTCAGGTTGCATGGAAGGTTGTTAAGAAGTCTGAGGACGGAGGAACAAACTGGACTGACGCAAGTGGCAGCAAGGTTTCATTTACAAATGCTTACAACAATAAAGAAATCGAAGAGGAAATCAAGGTAGATAAGGTCCTCGAAGGACGCAAGCTTAAGGCGAATGAATTCGAATTCGTTCTTGCAGGAGATACCACTTCTGCTGCAGGCGACGGTACGATTCAGGACAGCAAGAAGAATGCGGCTGGATCCGATCTTGTCGACAACAAGTCGAAGGGCAGCGTAATCTTCGACAAGATCAAGTTCACCATAGAGGATCTCTGCGACCACGACGGAAACTATGTAGACCACGATGGCGACGGAAAGTACAGCCGTGAGTTTACTTACAAGCTCTTCGAAAAGCCTGGCACAGTCAATGGCGTGAGCTACGACGGAAGAGTTCATACTCTGGTTGCCACACTTAAGTGGGTACCTGCAACAACTTCAGCGCCTGCGCACCTTGAGGCAAGCTGGAAGCTCGACGGAACTGATATCGACTTTGCAAGCAAATCCGTAGAGTTCAACAACAAGTATGATGCGAATGCTGTGACAAGCAGCTTCACTGACGTAGATAAGTACTTAGAGGTACCTGCCGGTCAGACCAGAAATCTTGAAAAGGACGAATTCCTCTTCGAGATGCTGGATGCAGCGGGTAACAGAGTCGCCCTGGGCACAAACGGCACGGCGGCGGTGGTAAGCGGAGACAACGACTCAAGAGCCGATGTCACATTTGCGCCGATAACATTCACAAAGGATATGGTGACATGGACAGATGCCACCGATACCGATGGAAGCATAACCGGAACCGAAGGCGCGAAATACAGGAAGGGCGAACTCACATACACCATCAAGGAGATTGCCGGAAACAACACCGATGACCTCATCTATGACGGCGCCAAAAAGACAGTTAAGGCGATCCTCATAGACGCAGACACCGGTGACCTTCAGGTCAAGTGGGAGAAGGCAAGCAACGATGCCGATTACTACGTCTTCACCAACAGAGTGCCTGCGGAGACGGTGGATAAGCCTGTGCGTCTGTCTTGGGTCAACGACACGGATATGGACGAGACCACGGGAACGGATAGATCCGGCATCAATGTAAGCAAGGAACGTCCCGCTAATGTTACCGTCACGCTGCAGCAAAAGATCGGCGACGAATGGGTCGATGTGACGAAGAAGGCAGACGGCACAGATGTTCAGTCTTCAATAACCCTGGATCCCAGCAAAAATGTTGACGGCGATCCAAACAACTGGGGCGACGACACCTGGAAGGGACTTGCGGCACGTGATGCCAATGGAGATCCCATAAAGTACAGGATAATCCAGAGCGGATATGAGATAGCGGGCGGAGATACAGTTCAGCCAAGGCAGGCCGGAACAGGCGGAGAAACCGTCGGCAAAGATAAGGTCCGGGAAGGTTCAACCATGCCTGTGAAGATTCCGGGCTACAGCTTTGCATCAACACCTGTAAACCTCCTTGGAGGAAATCTGGTGACGCTGGTCAACACCTATGAGACCGCCACGATCACAGGCACAAAGACCTGGATCGATCCGAATCCTGATGCCCACAACAACAGCGCAGAGATCACCTTTGTGGTGAAGAGACTGGATCCGGGCAAGGATGCTTCCGTTGAGGCCAACTGGAAGGCACTGACGGAGGGTGAGGATTACCACGTCGATTGGACTCAGGAAGGCGGCAAAGACAAGACATTCAAGATAAAGGGACTTGCCAAGTACGTGGATCCCGATGCTGATGATAAGGTCGAGTATCAGTACAAGGTAACTGAAAAGGAGATCAGCACCCATACCACACAGTACGACAACAGCAGTGCTGTGGATGAAACCAAGGCCGATGAGACCACTGCCCTCTACAGCGGCGGCGAGATCAAGAACATCATCAAGCAGGCGGATGCTGAGATTACCGTCAAGAAGACCTGGGTTGGAAAGGCAACGGATGATGTGAAGTTCGAATTGTCCGCAGGCGGAAGCAAGGTAGCTGAGCATACCTTTGCCAAGGGTGACTTCAATAATGCGGATTCATCAGCGACGTACAAGTTCACCAACACCGGAACGGACAATGCAGGAGCGGACAAACTGAAGAAGTATGACCTTGATCCTCAGTCTGGTAACTACGGCAAGGAGATCGTATACACCGTAACGGAGACGCCGGATGGAACGGGAACAGATGCCAAGTTTACAGCCAGCAACGTAAGCGGCAAGGGAACGACGGATGATCCATTCCTGATCACCAACACCAATAAGGATAAGATCACCATCTACGCCCAGAAGCAGTGGGATAAGGATGGAGATGCCAAGGACGGTCGTGGGGACGTACAGTTCAAGCTGATACAGACCATCGACGGTGCCTCAAAGGATGTTGCAGACTACGAGACGACTGTAGGCGGACAGGCGAAGACTGTCACCAGCACCCAGACCATCACCGCAAATAAGAATGTTGCTGTGAAGACTGACGCTGGAACCATAAGCTGGCCCAACCTGCCCAAGTTCGATAAGAACGGCGATGCCATAACCTACACTGTCGAAGAGCTTGCAGCAAGCATCCCGGCGGGATATACCCAGGGCGAAGTTTCCGGCGAGGGTACTGAGGACAAGCCTTATGTCATCATAAATACTCTTGGCACGGATACCATCGACATTCCTGTAAGGAAGGTCTGGGATGACAATAAGGATCAGGAAGGCAAGAGACCTGAAAACTCCAAGGCAGTGATCCGTCTGATGGCAGGCGATGAAAGGGCCAAGATCGACGGCGAGAACGTGGATGACCTTGTCCTCAACGATGACAACAACAGAAAGGATGTCTTCAAGGATCTGCCTAAGACAGATGCCAACGGCGCAGTCATCCAATACAGCGTAGTTGAGCTGGATGCTGACGGTGATACTCCAAAGAAGAATGGCGATACAGTATTCGATGTATATACTGTGGCTATCACCGGCAGTGCATCCAATGGATTCACAGTCAGAAACAGCTACACACCGGGCAAGGTCAGAGTGACCGTGACCAAGAAGTGGGCAGGTGACGATGAAGTCAGCGATCAGACCAGAAAGACCGCAGTCTTCCACCTCATAGGTCGGACCGGAGAAGGAATTGCCTACGACGGCGGTGAGAAGAAGATCAAGGTTGGAAACACGTCGGCAACCTGGACAGGACTGCCCAAGAGCCTTGACGGCACAGAGCTCACCTGGCAGGTATATGAGGATGTTATCCCCGGATATACCACAAGCATTGAACAGACTGAAGGTACCGATGGAAAGACAACGGATGGCGCCGCAGCCTTCCAGGTCACCAATACATACAACCGGAACATCAACGAAGTTTCTGCCATAAAAATATGGCAGGACGGCAATGACCGTGATGGCAAGAGAGATGACGTATACTTCAGACTTTATCGCAAGGTGGGAGCCGACGGAACGGAAGAGGCTGTTCCTGACAGCATCGTGAAGGTTGAAAAGAATACCGGCGCCAAGGATGGCGAGGATGCGGGAAGCGCGACCTGGGAAAATCTTCCTGAAGTCATCTCGGAGGCAAATGGCCAGCCGGAGACAAGCTATCAGGAGGTAAGCCCTGGGGCAGACGATGATCCCTCCGAAAAGGGCTGGTTCGAATATGATGAGGCCGGAGACACTTATAATGCATCGGAAGACGAAGCAGTAGATGGTGAAAAGACCTACTACGAGAAGATTGAGGTCGAAAACACTGTGGACAAGGCTGTCATCTACTGGGTCAAGGAAGTAGATGAGAATGGTAACGAGAAAGCTCCGGAGGGATATGAGTCTGTAGTGACACAGACGGCGCCCGGTGAGTTTGAAGTTACAAATATCCGCACTCCCGATACGACGGATATAAGTGTTCAGAAGATCTGGATTGACGATAATGATGAGGATGGCTTGAGACCAGACCACATCAAGATACTGCTCAAGGCCGGAAAAGACACTGTCGCTAAGACTACCATCACGGACAAAGAAGAGGGCTCAGGCTGGAACAGCGGGGTCTACACCTTCAAGAACCTGCCAAAGAATGAAAATGGCGAACCTATCGTTTACAGCGTGGTCGAACTTGATGCGGATGAGTCAACAGAACTTGACGGAGGCAACGGAAAAGACACCACTTCTTACGGATACACAGTCAGCATAACCGGCGAGGGAACCGATGCAAACCCATTTGTCATAAGAAATACCCTCGCTTCGGGAGGAACCTGCACTCTGACAGTGACCAAGAAGTGGGCAGGTGATGCAAACCACAAGGATACCAGAGGTGACGTGAAGTTCCGCCTGATCCAGCTGAACGGCAAGGCCAGAGAAGACATGGAGAAGGATGAGACCGTGAAGTTCGATGCCGCAAATCCTGATAAGGCAATGACGGCCACATGGACAGGGTTGCCCATAAGAGTGAAGGGCAAACCTGTGACCTACACAGTGGAAGAGTACGAAGTGCCTCAGGGATACCAGGTTGCAGTGGGCGAAGTCACCACAGACGGAAACAACGACATGAAGGTGACTGTGACGAACACATATAATGAGGTCAAGCCCAACGGAGAGGACGTGATCTATGTAGATCCAATGAATCCCAAGGGCAAGATGGTTGTGAAGTCGACCAGATATAACACTCATAACCTGGCCAAAACCGCTGCAGAAAAACAGACCGATAAACCGGCTGATCCGTCACATAAGAATGTGAAGTTTGCGGGATGGGTCGTCAACTATGACGAAAACGGCAACTACGTCATGGTCGCCACATATTCCCAGATACCCACAAAGGTGACGCCAACAGTATCTTACATCGATCCTATGAGCGGCAAACCTGTGATCATCAGCAAGCAGACGGCGGATGCCTCAAGCATCAAGGCACCTGCCGATCCGAAGCACAAGAACCTGCAGTTCACCGGATGGATAAAGACAACGGATGCCAACGGAAACATAATATTCGTTGCCGGTTATTCGCCAGACTGTGGCAACGGCGTTTCTCCCAATGAAGATGATCCCTACAGAGACGTTCCATACGAATCAGGGAAGAAGGATCCACACCACAGAGGATATAAGTCCAGCTATGTGGATTCCAACGGAAAGATCGTAAGGACGGGCGAGGAGAGCAATCTGTTCCTTTGGATGGCCATCTTCATAACATCGATCCTTATCATAGTTTCGATGTACGCCTGGAAACGCAGAGAAAAAAGTCTTTAAAGTGCATTCCGCAAGGTGTATAATATGCGCAAGAAAGGGAACCGATGACGGTTAACCCCATTAGTAGTTCAAAGAACAGCCGCCGGGATCTCACATCATGGGCGGCTGTTTCTTATGGTTTCAACTATTAAAAAATGTAAACGAGAGGTTCAAAGTGAAGAAAATATTGGTTTTGGGCGTAGGTGCCCAGGGAAGTGCGGCAGCAAAGAAATTGGATAAGGAACCCAATGTGGGTGAGATCATTTGTGCCGACTGCGATAAGGCTGCAGTTGACAGCATAGTGGGACAGCTTACTAAGGCTCGCGGCGCCATCGTAGATGCCCACGACTTGGACAGCATCATCAAGGCTGCAGAAGGAGTGGATCTGATCCTGAACGGATTGCCTTTGGAATGCACTGAAAACGTTCTGGAAGCGGCACTTGCCGTAAAGGCCAACTACCAGGATTACGCAGGAACTATATCACTGGACAAAATGTGGGAGGAAAGCGAGCTCTTCGATCCGGACAATGAGCCGGCCTTTGAGGATGAAGCAACCCTCGGATGGTGGAGAAGCATCAACTCCATGTACCATCTCTATGGTCCCAGATTCAAAGAGATAGGCAAGCTGGCTCTATTCGGCACCGGATCGGCCCCGGGACTCATATGTGCAGCCACAAAGTATGCCATGCGCTATCTGGATAAATGTGAAACTATTTATAACTTTGTCTGGGAGGGCGCCATTGCCAAGCGTTTTCAGCCATTCTGGTGGTCACCAATAACGGCTCTAACGGATATGAGCGAGATGGCCATTGCCTTTGAAAACGGAAAGCTTATAAACACTCCGGCGTTCGGAAGACCCATACCGAGAAAATTCCCGGGGATGGAAGAGACGATCATTTTCAAAGAACACTGCCATGATGAGCCCTTGCAGTACAGCTTCAATGCGAAAGACCATTTCAAGGGATGCAAAAATGCCTACTTTAAATATGCGGGAGCCGGCATGGATTTTGCCCAGCCCCTTTATGAAGCGGGACTGCTCTCCCATGAGGAAGAAGATTTTAACGGACAGAAGATAGTACCTTTTGAGTTTATCCTTAAGCACCTGCCCCACGCGCCGAAGTACAAGGAGGAGATCCAGTCCTTCATCGATGAGGGGATGGCCCTGGATTCCGGATGTATGGTCATCGAAGCCTATCGACGCAAAGACGATGAAGGCGTGCTGGTGGAAGTAAGCGTAAATGCGCCTGGATTTGTGGAGTCCTTTGAACGGGCTGAAATGACAGGAGAAATGTATCTTACGGGGCAGGGCGGCTACATGTTCTCCAGACTGTTCATCGATGATGTGTTTGAAGGACAGAGCGGAGTCATCTCATCTGACATGCTTACCGATGAGCAGGTCGACAGGTATTTTGAGTATGCGGCTGAGCTGGACATAACACTTGAGACCAGAATTAAAAAATCATGGGAAATAATGGAGTAAATGATTTCTTTTAAGTTGAGTGTTTACACAGAATCATTGCCTTTTCATGGGTCTTGACCGCTGCTCAGTGTAAAAAGTTTCTCACGGAAGGCATATTGACACGGAACCGTTGCTTTTCCATGAGATCTGAGACGATTTCCGGTCTCAAAATGTAAACAGCAACGTTTGAGATAGCGATTTGACACCGAATAAAAGATGTTTTTACATTTCCAACAAAGTTTAGAGTGAACCAAATAATGGAGTAGATTATAAGCTCAACTGTGTTACAATGGATAAGTAATTTTAACTCAACAGATTAGAGGAAAGCATATGTTTAAAACAAGTTATCAGAATATCGAGTATTGCTTCTATGACGACTACATGACGGTTGCCGGCGCATCGATCCGCTACAGCGAAATGGCGGATATAACCCATAAGGGTGGGGCGGCTCCATCTTTCGCCTTTACCTACGGAGACAGAAGGTTTACCATACCCTATGAGCCGGCAGACAGAAATATGATCGCGCCCTACTTCGTAAAGGCGTACAAGACACCTTCGGAGCTTAACAAAACAGCGGAGACGCAGATGGAACAACCTGAGTATGCGGAGCCGATGGAACAGTCGGAGTACACCGAGCCTGTGGAATACGAGGCGCCGATGGAGCAGCCAGAGTACACAGAACCGGCGGATACGATGGAATACATAGAGCAGCCTGAGTATGCCGAGCCTGCGGAGTACGAGGCGCCGGCCGAGCAGACTGAGTATGCGGAGACGCCGATAGAACAGCCAGAATACGAAGCGCCGACGGAATACATAGAACAGCCTGAGTACGCGGAGCCGATAGAACAGCCAGAGTACACCGAGCCAGTCGAACAGCCAGAATACGAAGCGCCGACGGAATACATAGAGCAGCCTGAGTATGCCGAGCCTGCGGAGTACGAGGCGCCGGCCGAGCAGCCTGAGTACGCGGAGCCGATAGAACAGCCAGAATACGAAGCGGCGACGGAATACATAGAGCAGCCTGAGTATGCCGAGCCTGCGGAGTACGAGGCGCCGGTCGAACAGCCTGAATACGAGGCGCCGGCCGAGCCGACAGAATATGCGGAACCGGCAGAAACGGCCGAGGCGACGGAATACATAGAGCAGCCTGAATACGCGGAGCCGGCAGAGCCGCCCGCGGAAGAGCTTGAGCCTCTAGGAGAGGAGAAAAGCAAGGCCGCATCCGGCGGGATCGGAGGTAAGTTCAAATCGCTGCCCGCGGCGGTCGGAGCCATGCCAAAGAAGACCAAACTGATCATCGGCATCGTTGCTGCAGCAGTGATACTGAGCATAATCCTCTTTGCCGCACTTGGCGGTGGCGGACAGTCCGTCGAAGGGATGGATGGAAGAGTCAAATCCCACGAAATAGAAGGCAGAAGCGGAGAAAAGCAGAGTGTGGCGGAGATCGATACGGATTCTGACGTGGAGGAGTACGCTGCCGACTACTGCAAGAAGTGCATGGATGGCAAAACCGATATCCACTGGCTCTTCAATGAAAAGAAAAAGGAAACAGTGATGTTTTCAAATCAGGATGGAGTTATCCTGATATGCTCCTTCGACATGGTGGATGGAGAGAAGGATAATCCCGATATCTTTGGGACAGGGGTAATAAGAGGAACCTGGATATACTACATGGATTCTGGAGAATTAGTCAAGATATAGTAAAGAGACCGCCGGGAGAATCGAGTTAGAACCCGGCGGTTTTTAAAAGTTATAGGGAAGAAGAAGTAATGAGTACAAAAGCAATTAGCATCATACTGCTGATAATATTCTTTGCAGTAATGATCGGAGTAGGAATCAGGACGAGAAAAAAGGCAAGATCCGTGGCGGGATTCGTCCTGGGAAGTCGCCAGGTGGGACCGTGGATCACGGCCTTTGCATTTGGAACATCCTATTTTTCCGCAGTTATATTCGTTGGATATGCGGGCCAATTCGGATGGAACTTCGGCCTTGCGTCAACATGGGCGGGCCTTGGAAATGCCTTCATAGGATCCCTTTTGGCATGGAACATTCTGGGCCGGAGGACGAGGATCATGACTCAACATCTGGATGCAAAGACAATGCCCGACTTTTTTGGGAAACGATTTGAGTCCACCCCAATGAAGGTGACGGCATCCATAATAGTTTTCATATTCCTGATCCCATATACGGCGTCCCTGTACAACGGACTGTCCAGCCTCTTCGGTCTGGTCTTTGACATCCCGTACTGGGCGGTCATAGCAATAATGGCTGTCCTCACCGGATTTTATGTTGTGTTCGGCGGGTATATGGCAACGGCCATAAACGACTTTATACAGGGAATAATCATGCTCTTTGGAATATGTGCGGTCATAGGATCTGTGCTTGTGGCAAACGGAGGACTGATATCTTCCATGGAAAAACTGTCTCAGGTGGAGACGGAAGGGTGGACCCATGGAGCATTTTCATCTTTCCTTGGTCCCGATCCTCTGGCGCTGCTCTTTGTAGTGCTGCTCACATCACTGGGCACATGGGGACTTCCCCAGATGGTTAACAAATTCTATGCAATCAAGAGCGAAGATGACATCCACAAGGGTACTGTGATCTCAACGTTATTTGCAATCATAGTGGCGGGTGTATGTTACTTCCTTGGAGGTTTTGGAAGACTTTATGCAGACAGGATATCATACCAGTCCGATGGAGTGACGCCTCTCTTTGATACGATAGTTCCTTCAATGCTGGCAACTCTGCCGGCGCTGGTGA
The DNA here is from genome assembly GCA_902797195.1 of uncultured Eubacteriales bacterium. Lineage (GTDB taxonomy): Bacteria > Bacillota > Clostridia > Peptostreptococcales > Anaerovoracaceae > Lentihominibacter. The sequence goes on along the minus strand of CADBRY010000071.1, from coordinate 1,277 downwards.
TCGCCATAGTCATAGTGCTGGTGCTTTCTGCATCCATGTCCACACTGTCTTCCCTGGTCCTTACATCCAGCTCCACATTCACTCTGGATGTGATACAGCCCGCAAGCGGGAACACAATAAACGAAATCAAGCAGGTCCGCATAATGCGTGTAATGATACTGTTCTTCATACTGGTATCTGCAGTGATCGCTGTCGTCAAGGATGCCCATCCTGAATTCACCTTCATCGCTCAGATGATGGGTGTGTCCTGGGGTGCTCTTGCAGGATCATTCCTTGCTCCATTCCTCTATGGCCTGTACTGGAAGGGCATAAGCAGAGCCTCCTGCTATGCATGCTTCATTTGGGGATGCGGGCTCATGGTAATACAGATGATAGTGTCCTTCACAGGAGTAGACGTTACCACATGGGGACCTTTCCTTGGATATGTATTCGCCTCATCCATACGCTCAGGAGTTATCGCCATGGTGGGAAGCCTGATACTGGTTCCTCTTGTAAGTCTGTTCACTCCCAAGCAGGAAAGAGCGGAAGTTGACGCAATGTTCAATTGTTATGACGTAAGGGTAACAGTTCCTCAGAAGGAAGCGCTGGAGTAGAAATGACATACAGAAACTGTTCAAAAAAATATAAGTTAAGATCAATGGCAGCGGTGCTTGTTACCGCTGCTGTTGTTGCCTTTGCATGCGGATGCTCCCACAACAGCGGAGAAAACACAGAGCAGGCGGACAGGGAATACATCGACAACGGATACGGCACGGTGTTTGTGACGGGACGCAGGATCGAAAACCATGCCGATACATCCACCAGCAAAGTGGTTGACTGGAAGGGCAGACCGACTGCCAAAACCCCCGACGACATCTCTTACAAGGAGATCGACGGCATCATATATAAGACCGGGAAGATTACCGACGGCAAGGGCAAAGGCAACGATATCAGCCTTAAAATGAATCTGAAATACGACCCGAAAAACAAAAAGCAGCCGGTGATTATTTTTGTGCCCGGAGGCGGTTTCATATCCTGCCAGATCGACAACAAATACGAAGGCATACACAGATATCTCGTAAAAAACGGCTTCGCCGTGTCCATAATCCGCTACCACATTATCGGCGAGGGCACTTATCCTGACGCGGTTCAAGATATTCGGGATGCCATCGCCTGGGTAAAGGAAAATGGTGAGGAGTACGGACTGGACGGGGACAGGATATACCTTATGGGCAATTCCGGAGGAGGATATCTGGCATCCCTTACGGCGTGCATGGAGCCTGAGGATATCAGGGCCG
>CADBRY010000070.1 GCA_902797195.1 uncultured Eubacteriales bacterium | reverse complement strand
CAAATTAACAGCTCTGTCACAGGTGTTTACACACATGGCATCACGGCCGTTTACAGACATGGCATCACGGCCGTTTACAGACAGATCGTCAATGAAAGGCTCAGACCGGCACACGGGATCAAATGGCAGCAAGATCGACCAAGATCAGCGCAGTTAGTTTTATTGAACTGATACTAAAGGTTGTAAAATCATATGATTTACACAGTTTTATTGCTATATTTTACCAAAAATGACATTATGTTGGAATTATTGGAGCAAAATCGAGCTCAAATATGAAAAATCATATGATGTGGAGGAAAAACTTCCATATTTACTGTGTAAATACAGTCTGAAATGGACGCTTAGTAACAGTTAGACCCTGCTAATCATCATGAAGCTAAGTTAAAGAATGGCTTATGCACATTTGCCGGGCCTGCCGAGCCCCTCTTAAAGGCTCGGGGCAGGCCGGCACACTGTGTATAATGCCATTGAAATAAAATCCTCAGCGGGTGGCGGCCGGGGCAAGCTAAGGTTCGGGCGGCCAAGGCGCCGGCACACGGGCAAAAGAATAGGCGCCGCTTCAGAAGTTGTCTGATGCGGCGCCAGAAAGAGTTTTTTTAATTTGGTTTCTGTTTTCCCTATACAAGAACCTGTTCTGCGGCCTTGACAAGTTATTGCCCTGACATTTTGCAGGCCCTCTCTGTCAGGATGATTATCGGGCTCTCTCTATCATTAGGTTCTTAAGATCCCACAGCTTCCGGGACATGTCCACGTAATAGGTTTGGGGATTTTCAAATCTCTTCAATTCGTCCCAAAGAGTGTCCTGCTGCTTGATGCAGAATTCTCTGATCTGATCAAGCCGGGGACGATCGTAGATACATTTTCCTTCTTTGAATATGGGCACCATCAGTTCCTTTGCGTAGTAGTCGGTGATCTCCTTGCGCTTCCATATTGCCTTTGGATCGAAGATCTCGTAGGCTTCCCCTGAGGGCGCCTCTTCATCCCGAAGCATGACCACATCCGCCAGCATCTTGTCGGTTTTTTTGTCGAAAAGCCTGTAGACGGTTTTGAATCCGGGATTGTTGATTTTTTCGGTGTTTTCGCTGGTCTTGATCTTGGGGATCATCCTGCCGTCTTTTTCGAGGGCCGCCAGTTTATACACACATCCGAATACGGGATCGGATTTCGCCGTTATCATTTTTTCGCCTACTCCGAACACGTCTATGCAGGCGCCTTCGTATACGGCATTTCGTATGGTGTGCTCGTCCAGAGAATTGGACACTATGATCTTGCAGTCCTTAAGGCCTGCATCGTCCAGCATTTTTCTGGCTTCCTTTGACAGATAGGTGATGTCGCCGCTGTCAAGTCGGATGCCTTTGACCGGAGGATCCAGTTCTTTAAATACGGTGATCGCCGCGGGGATTCCCGACCTGAGCACATTGTATGTATCCACCAGAAGGGTGGCGTTATTGGGATAGATCTCACAGAATTTTTTGAAGGCCTCGTATTCGCTGTCGAACATCTGGACCCAGCTGTGAGCCATGGTCCCAACTGCGGGTATGCCGAATTCCTCGTCCGCCGCCACGCAGGCAGTACCGACGCAGCCGGCGATATATGACGCTCTCGCTCCGTTTGTGGCCGCAAAGGCACCGTGAGCTCTTCTTGCGCCGAATTCCATAACGGGTCTACCGGAGGCTGCCCTTACGATACGGCTTGCCTTCGTGGCGATGAGACTCTGATGATTTATCAGAAGAAGAATCATTGTTTCGATGAACTGAGCCTGCATCACCGGTCCCCTTACTGTGATCAGAGGCTCGTCGGGAAATACCGGCGTCCCTTCGGGAATCGCCCAGACATCGCATGAAAATTTGAAGTTTCTAAGATACTCCAGAAATCCCTCGCTGAAGCATCCCTTACTTCTTAAATACTCTATATCTCTTTCGGTGTACTCAATGTTTTCCAGATAATCGATCACCTGCTGCAGTCCTGCCATAATGGCGTAACCGCCGCCGTCCGGAACCTTTCTGAAATAGAGATCGAAATATGCGATCTGATCTTCCATTCCCGTTTCGAAGTATCCGTTGGCCATGGTGATCTCATAGTAGTCTGTCAACATTGTCAGATTAAATTTATCAAACATTTCCGTTTAAATTGTTCCTCTTCGATTAACTGCGGATTTTCGTTATTCTAACATTTTAGCCAAAAACTGTCCAGTATATGAGTTTTTGATCTTCGCAATATCTTCGGGGGTCCCTTCCCCAACTATGGTTCCTCCCCTGGAGCCGCCGTCAGGTCCCAGATCGATAATATGATCGGCTCTCTTTATCACATCCATATTGTGCTCTATCACAACCACGGAATTTCCTCCGTCCACCAGCTTTTCCAGCATTATCAGAAGCTTTTCAACGTCCGCAAAGTGCAGTCCGGTGGTAGGCTCATCCAATATATAAAGGGTCTTGCCGGTGCTCTTTTTTGAAAGTTCCGTAGCCAGCTTGATTCTCTGGGCCTCTCCTCCGGACAGCTGGGTGCTGGGCTGGCCCAGCTTGATATATCCCAGTCCCACATCTTCAAGAGTCTGAAGATGTCTGGATATTGCCGGGTGATTGCGGAAGAATTCCAGGGCTTCGCTTACATTCATGTCAAGAACGTCAAAGATACTCTTGCCTTTGTATTTGACCTCAAGAGTCTCTCTGTTGTATCTCTTGCCTTTGCAGACATCGCATGGGACATATACGTCCGGAAGGAAGTGCATTTCGATTTTGATTATTCCGTCACCGTTACAGGCCTCGCACCTGCCGCCCTTCACGTTGAAACTGAATCTGCCCTTGCCGTAGCCTCTGAGTTTGGCTTCGGGAAGCTGGGCGAACAGATCCCTGATGTGGGTGAACACCCCCGTATATGTGGCCGGGTTTGACCTGGGAGTTTTGCCGATGGGGCTCTGATTGATGTCTATGATCTTGTCTATGTTTTCTATGCCTTTGATCTTCTTGTGCTTGCCGGGCTTATCCTTGCTGCCGTAGACCTTTGCGGAAACCGCCTTGTACAGGATCTCGTTCACCAGACTGCTCTTGCCTGATCCGGAAACTCCCGTGACGCACACGAACTTTCCAAGAGGGAACTTCACATTGATGCCCTGGAGATTGTTCTCGGCTGCCCCCATGACTTCAATGTTCATTCCGTTGCCTTTACGCCGGGAGACGGGAACATCTATCCTGCGTTTTCCCGAAAGGAACTGACCGGTTATGGATCTGTCGCAGGCCTTGACTTCATCGATGCTTCCCTGGACCACAAGCTCGCCCCCGGTAACCCCTGCCCCCGGGCCTATGTCTATGATCTGATCCGCCGCGTACATGGTCTCCTCATCGTGCTCCACAACAAGAAGGGTGTTCCCAAGATCCGTCAGTCTGCGGAGAGCATGAAGGAGCATCTGGTTGTCCTTTTGGTGGAGGCCGATGCTGGGCTCGTCGAGAATGTACAGCACTCCCACAAGGCCGGATCCTATCTGGGTGGCCAGTCTTATCCTCTGGGACTCGCCACCTGACAGAGTTGCGGAGGCCCTTGAAAGAGTAAGGTAATCAAGGCCCACTCCCGCAAGGAAATTCAAACGGCCGCGGATCTCCTTGAGGATCTCCTGGGCGATGGTTCTGTGAGTGTCGCTGAGCTGGATCCCGTCTATGAACTCGATGGCTTCCACAACGGACATGTCGCAGAATTCCATTATGTTCTTGCCTCCCACGGTAACGGCCAGAAGCTCCGGTCTGAGCCTGTTTCCGTGACACTCAGGACATTCGGATATGCTCATATATGCCTCGATCTTCTCCTTGATCCACTCGGAGCCGGTCTCCATGTAGCGCCTCTCCAGGTTGACCGCCAGGCCTTCGAAACTGTGTTCCCTGTGCTGGACGAAACCGGCTCTGTTGGTGTAGTCATATTTCAGTTTTTTATCTCCCGTGCCGTAGAGGAGGATCTCCTTGAATTTCTTCGGGAGCTTCTTGTAGGGAGTGGTCAGATCCGCATTGTACATGTCCGCGAGAGCCCTGATCACCTGCCAGTAGTAACTGGTGAATTCCATTGTTCCAAAGGCATTCTTCAGAGCCTTGTCCACTATGCTCTTATCCTGATCCGGGATCAGAAGATCCGGGTCTATTCTCTGGATGTATCCAAGGCCGTTGCACTGGGGACAGGCTCCCATGGGGTTGTTGAAGGAGAACATTCTCGGCTCCAGCTCTTCGATGCTCACTCCGTGCTCGGGACATGCGAGACTGGTGCTGAAGGTCTTTTCCTCGTCCCCTGCAATGACGGTGACCAGTCCCTCGGCCTGGGCTATGGCCAGCTCGCAGGCTTCGCTCAGCCTGCTCCTGACTCCATCCTTCACTTTGATCCTGTCCACAACGATCTCGATGGTGTGCTTGAAGGTTTTTTCAAGCTTGACTTCTTCCTCTTCCAGCCGCACTATTTCCCCATCGATCCTGGCGCGGGTAAAGCCGTCCCTTATTATCCTGTCGATGATCTTTTCGTGCTGACCCTTTCTCTGGCGCACCAGGGGCGCCAGTATGGTGAGCCTTGTTCCCTCTTCCTCCTCAAGAAGGATCTCAACGATCTGATCCACAGACTGGCTGGTGATTTCTCTGCCGCATATAGGGCAGTGAGGTATGCCTATGCGTGCATACATCAGTCTCAGATAATCGTATATCTCCGTCACCGTTCCCACTGTGGATCTGGGATTCTTGTTGGTGGTCTTCTGATCTATGGATATGGCCGGTGAAAGTCCGTCTATGGATTCCACGTTCGGTTTTTCCATCTGCCCCAGAAACTGACGGGCGTAGGAAGAAAGGCTCTCCATGTATTTTCTCTGGCCTTCCGCGTATATGGTATCAAAGGCAAGTGAAGACTTGCCGGATCCCGACAGTCCTGTAAGCACTACGAGTTTATCCCTTGGTATGGTCACATCCAGACCCTTCAGATTATTTTCCTTAGCTCCTTTTACAACTATGTCTTTCGCCATTGTTTATTCTTCCTTTACATCCTTGCTCTGTATTCGAATATTATATCTCTCAGCTGGGCTGCCCGCTCGAACTGCAGATCCGCCGCAGCCTGCTTCATTTCCTTTTCCAGT
>CADBRY010000069.1 GCA_902797195.1 uncultured Eubacteriales bacterium | reverse complement strand
GTTCTTTCACCTTCACTGTAGTGATTCAGTCTTGGAACGGAAACTTCCGATCCTTCCAGCACAGCGTCGCAGCCTTCCCGAGTGCACGCGAGAGCCTCTGTGCCTTCCTCTGTGCAGGTTGGCTCCTTGGTGAGCGTGTACTCATAGTCGTGTCCGGTAGCAGGGATTTGACCGCTTCCTATATCCTGTTCATTTTTGTCAAGAATATCATATTCTCCGTCTTCTGTACAAGTGGCAGGTTTTGTGTTTTTAAGTGTTTGGTCTGCGGGATAATATACGGTCTTACCTTCGCGTATTTCTCTTTCACAGGCCGTACATATTATATCTGCACGTTTGTAATATTGGATTCCCTCCCCAACGTCTTCGGACGATACCAGGGTGTACTCATCTTCCGCCCCGTCAGTTTTTTTGTAGAGGGTTCCTTCTTCTTCCACATATTCATTGCTCCAGATGTGCTCACCCGCACCCTTGACGGTCTGATCGATGGTCACATCACATTCTTCATCGGTCTTTCCGTCTCCATCGGTATCATGGCCTCCACATACTTTTGCTCTGGTGACCTCATCCCGGCAAAGAGGAGCGGTAAGCTCCCATTCACCAAAGTTATGTACAGAAGTGATATCCCTTACCACGATCACAGCTTGTGTGCCCTTCACGCTTTCCTTTTCCGGGTTTACGCTAACCACATAGGTGCCCGGTTTATATGCTGTCAGGACGCCGTCGCTGATCACCGCTTCATCTTTGGATGGGGCATCACCTGAGAAGCTGTATCTCACTTCAGGATATCTGATATTATCATTTTGAGGATCCAGCTTGTTGCCATCCTGATCCAGATAGGCAAGGTGCTTCTTTATACTGAAGTCAACCGACGGATCATCGCTGTAGCTGTCGATCACCTCTTCATAGTGACCATTATCCCCATCAAGTATAACGGAAGCGACTGTTTTGAAATTATCCGCCCTTACTACAATGTCATCGATGGAGTCTGAATATTCATCGGCATTCTTGGCTTTAACGTGAACTCTATATTCACCCGGCTGCGTTATGATGAGAGCAGGATAAGTTCCACTGTTCGTTCCCGTCGCTTCAGTGTCATGGCTTCTGGTCTCGATCCTTGCTCCCTTGACACCGCTGTCCAGCGAAAACTCAAGGGCGGGACGAGTTCCTTTCCACTTGGCTCCATGAGGAGTCAGGTATTCCACAAACCGTTCCAGATTGACAGATGGTTCAGGATTCTGATCGGTGATCTTCAGCACCGAAGGATCTACTGTGCCGATCACTAAGCCTTCCTTACCCGTGACCTGGATGTCAACGGTGTTGATGTCAAAGCCGTCGGCCATGGCATAAAGGGTATAGTTTCCCGGCTCGTAGATGTACAGATCTCCGTTTCTTATCTGGGCCTGATTCCTCTCTGCGTTCACATCGAACAATACCGTTGGCTCCTTACCATCCCAGGGGTTGCCGTCCTGATCGTAGAACCTCAGCTGACTTGCCAGATCCTTTATCACCACCGCATCATTATCTCCCTGAAGTATCAGATCCGATGGTAACACCGAAGGATATTCAAGACCTATGGTCTCGAGCCAGTCTTCACGGGTGAGCTTGATCTTTATCTCATTGATCTTGTATCCCAGATACTCCTTTGTGCCGTCACCATCCTCTTCATAAGCTCTGGCGGAAATGGTGTATGTCCCCGGTTTGTACACGGTGAGCAGGCCGCTTTCATCCACATATGCTCCTTCTTCATCGTCTACGGAGAACTCGATTTCCGGAATATCCCGGCTCACCCATCTCTCTCCCTCTTCTTTTTCAGGATCATAATAAGGTCTGTATGGTTCGCCGTACTGGTCGTAGTAGTCCAGGTACTCCGTAAGATCGAATTCTCTTGATGGGTGCTTTTTCGTAATGACCAGATCCTCGTCTTCGAACTCAGGTTTGATCATTTTGATCTCCGTCAGAGCTGCAGGCTTCTTTGCCACTATCTCTATCCAGTCAGAGAAGATCTTTTCGCTATTACGATTGAAGGTATATGCTCTTACTTTAAAAGTTCCGTCCTTTGTAAATTCCGTATTTCCGTTTTCGGAAACAGTTATCCCTCCATTTCCATTATCTTCCCAATAGACTGGAAAACCTCTGACTTTGCCTGTGGTATCATAGACCCGAGCCGTAAGTTTTTCACCCAGATTGATCGTTTCGCTGTAGTCGCCGCTGTATGATCCACTGACCTCCACGGAGGCGGCATCACTTGCCTGATCGTCGATTTTAAGCTGTATGACAGGTGTGGATACCTTTGCCTTTTCCTCAGCTGTCATATATGGTTTATCTCTGCCGGCTGTGGTAAGGGTCTTATTGTCTGTGATCTTCGTGTTATCGCTGGGATCGATCACCCATTTCAGATATGCACTTTCACCGTCCCCGGCTGCGTTAGCCACCTTCACATACTGGCTGTTGAGTATTTCATCATTACAAAGGATGAAATTGCCTTTCCTGATATGCCCTTCCCTATTGTCTTCGTCACCTTTCACGTTGTCCTCGATGACTTTGTCTGTTTCGCTGTCGTAGAGTTTCCACTCGCCCCACTTATTGCTGAAACCATAGAAGTCAGCATTCTTTTCGTTAAGCCCCTGCAGCTCAAGTCCATCAAGATGGACCGTATCGTTAGCCTTGGTGTTGAGGGTCTTACCATCCTTTTTAAGCTCAACCGATTTTAAGGGGTAGTATGCCACGATCTGATCAAGAGAGGCAGACATGTTGACCTGAGAGGATTTAAGGTTGCTGGCGCGCTCCAGCAGAGGAAGCTCGGTCGCCAGGTTTTCCAGAGTACTCTTCTTCCCTGTTTTGGAGCTATTGATG
>CADBRY010000068.1 GCA_902797195.1 uncultured Eubacteriales bacterium | reverse complement strand
TTCAACTGCAGGCACGTAGTTCTTAGGAACGGAACCGCCAAACAGTTCTTCACCAAATTGAAATTCTTCTTCTGATGGTGAGAACTTGATCCATACATCACCGTACTGTCCTGCGCCGCCGGTCTGCTTTTTGTGCTTGCCCTGTACATCGGAATTGCCCTTGATGGTCTCTCTGTAAGGTATCTTCTGAGGTACCGTGACTACATCCACGCCGTACTTGTCCTTGAGTTTGGCGGTTATGATGTTCAGCTGTATTTCACCCTGACCTCCCAGAAGAGTCTGGTGGGTCTCGTTGTTTCTTTCCAGTACGAAGGAGGGATCCTCTTCCATAAGTCTTGTGAGGCCTGTTCCCACCTTTTCGTCGTCTCCCTGCTTTGCAGGTTCAACTGCGATGTAGAGAGTCGGGGATGGGAACTCAATGGAGGGAAGGGTTACCTGGTTGGCCTTCTCGCAGAGAGTGTCTCCCGTCTTCGTGTACTGCAGCTTACCTATGGCAACGATATCTCCCGCAACTGCCTCGGGAGCATCTTCCTGGTTCTTTCCTCTCATGAAGAAGAATGATCCCAGCTTTTCGTCTTTTTCCGATCTGGTGTTGTAGAGAGACTGTCCGGATTTGATGGTTCCGGAGATCACCTTTACCAGTGAGATCTTGCCCAGGAAGGGATCCGCGATGGTCTTGAATACCAGACCCACGGGATTTCCTGCGGGATCCACGGATATCTCAATATCCTCATCCTTATCGTTCTTTGCAGGATAAGGTGCATGTGCCTCAGGAGAGGGAACCAGCTTGGTCAGCTGATCCAATACTTCTTTGATGCCGGTGCCCTCCATGGCGGAGCACTGGAGCACGGGCACGATATCGCCGCTTGAGATACCCAGGGAAAGACCCTTGGCGAACTGCTCGTCGGTCAGTTCCATATTCTCAAGATAGTATTCCATAAGTTCTTCATCGGTTCCTGCGACCTCTTCCTCAAGAGATTCTCTGTCATCCAGTGTGACAACCGATGTTCCGAATTTTTCCTTGAGCTCGGCTATGACTTCGTCGATGGCCACATTCTCTTTTTCGATCTTGTTGAGAATGAAGAATCTGGGCACATCAAACTGCTTGCAGGACGCCCAGGCTTTTTCGGTTCCAACCTGTACGCCCGCCGAAGCATCCACCACGATGGCGGCGGCTTCCACAGCTCTGAGGGCGGAGTTGACCTCTCCCACAAAGTCGAAGAATCCCGGTGTGTCCACGAAGTTCAGCTTCATATTGTTGTATTCTACCGGCACGATAGACGTGCTTATTGAATAACCCTTTTCGATTTCCATCTTGTCGTAGTCGGAAACGGTCTGTCCGTCCTCGACTCTTCCAAGTCTGCTTATCACACCTGTTTCCAGCAATGCTGCTTCAAGAAATGTGGTTTTACCGCAGCCTCCATGTCCAACGAGTGCGATGTTTCTGATTTTTTCTCCTTTGTAGCCTTTCATTCGATAAGACCTCCTTATTAATATCCCTTGTTCTCAAGCGTAGAACATTTTAAGTATACCATTGCAGTACCGCCGCCGCAACGATTTTAGAACTCACAGGTTTTTGGAGTTCTTGGGAAAGGCAACACATCACGGATGTTCCCCATGCCCGTTATGTACATTATTATTCTTTCGAATCCGAGACCGTATCCGGCATGCTTGACTCCGCCGTACTTTCTCAGATCCATATACCACCAGTAATCTTCTTCGGTCATGCCGATTTCTTCGATACGCTCCTTAAGCAGATCGTAGCGCTCTTCCCTCTGGCTGCCGCCGATGATCTCGCCAACTCCGGGTACCAGAAGATCGCATGCGGCCACGGTTTTTCCGTCATCGTTAAGGCGCATGTAGAATGCTTTGATCTCCTTCGGGTAGTCTGTGACGAACACAGGCTTCTTGTAGATTTTTTCTGTGATGAATCTCTCGTGCTCAGTCTGAAGATCGATCCCCCACTCTACGGGATACTGGAAGTCCTCTCCCGACTTCTTGAGCAGATCCACAGCCTCGGTATAGGTGATCCTCTCAAAGTCCGAGTTCACAATGTTATCGAGTCTTTCAAGGAGACCCTTGTCTATGAACTTGTTGAAGAACTCCATTTCCTCGGGAGCTTCCTCAAGCACATACCTGATTATGTACTTGATCATATCCTCCGCCACATCCATGTTGCCCTGAAGATCCGTGAATGCCATCTCAGGCTCGATCATCCAGAACTCCGACGCATGGCGTGCGGTGTTGGAGTTTTCCGCCCTGAAGGTGGGTCCGAATGTATATATATCTCTGAAGGCAAGTGCGAATGCTTCTCCTTCCAGCTGTCCGCTTACCGTAAGCCCCGCATGCTTTCCGAAGAAGTCCTCGCTGTAGTCGATCTCACCATTTTCCGTCCTTGGGGGATCCTTCACATCGAGAGTCGTTACCTGGAACATCTCACCTGCCCCTTCGGCATCGCTTGCGGTGATGATCGGTGTGTGTACATAAACGAAGCCTCTCTCCTGGAAGAACTTGTGAAGTGCAAAGGCAACTATTGACCTCACTCTGAACACTGCGGAGAAAGTATTGCTCCTTGGTCTCAGGTGAGCTATCTCCCTGAGGAATTCCATGGAATGGCGCTTTTT
>CADBRY010000067.1 GCA_902797195.1 uncultured Eubacteriales bacterium | reverse complement strand
GGATGTCTTTTTTGAGAAGGTCGGTTCTTTTCTTTCCCGCATTGGGGTTGATTATAAAGATGTGTTTGATCCTGTGGGATTGTTCCATTATGGCAGTCCTGTGTTTTTATTCTAAGAACGGCGGATGAAGTGACCTACTTATTTCTGAAAGGACAGTGGGTGTGACTGCAGATATGGCACTCTCTGTTGCAGTTTGGTCTGCCGTCTTCTGCAAGCTCCGTCGTTCCGCATGACTGGACCATTCGCCGATCTTTTTCCACGGCTTCACGCATGATACGTTCGCCCTCTTCCTTTGCCTTTGCAGCCTCGATGGCCTCCGCCTCTTCTTCGGTGATGAGGCCGTAGTCAAGCTTGTAGGCTGTCATGTCGTAGCCCTGCTCCTCGCACTCAAGGATGTGCTTGATCATGGCTTCCCTGTCGGCGTCTTTTTCCGCAAGCTCGGCGGCAACATCTGCAAGGGCTGCAGGGATGGTTTCTTCGCTGCCCGATGTGCCGTCGCTGTCTGAAGACCCTGCGCCGGTTGCCTTTCTGATACCGTACTGCCTGTCGGCGACTTCTTTTATGGATGAAAAGTCAACCTGGAGGCTCTTTTCCAAAAGTTTTATGGCGCCTTCCCTGTGCTTCTTTGACAGCACCCCAAGGGAGGCCATGATGTAGTCGTTGTCCACCAGGACCTTAGCGTGGGAAGTGGGGAAGAGACGTGTGCCTGTTTCGTCGTATTCGCATATGCGTCCCATTATGTCGGTTCTATGGGGAAGCCGGGTCATGGCGCCTCCCGTGCCCACGATCCAGCGGACAGGGGTGAGGTCCTTGCCCTCCGCCACGGTGCTTCTGCCCGAGGGTCCGTATATATATCTGATCTGACCGGCGTGACGCTCCACAGCTTTCATGCAGGCTTCTTCGGCCAGGATCTCAACCAGCTTGATTTCGTCTTCGTTTTTCGGAATCGCCACGTAGCTTTCAAGGGTCTTTTCCGGATCGACTCCCGCCTTTTCGCAGAGCTCGTTGAACTTCTCTTCTCCCAGGGATTCGATGACCTTCATGCGGTTTACGTAAAGACCAAGGTCGCCTTCGACTGTACGCTTGGCCTTGGGTTCGGGAGCTGTCATTATCCGTGCCACCTGATCGGATTCGGTGGCGACAGAATGGACATCGGTAGTGGCTCCGCCTATATCAAGTACCATGAGATCTCCAATGCAGTCATAGAGAAGTTTAGTACATTCCATGACCGCTCCGGGTGTGGGGATGATCGGCCCGTTGACCATGTCCCGAACGTGTTCCATTCCAGGAGCTCCGGTGATGTGTTCTTCAAAAGCTTCCTGAATTACCTTGCGGCAGGGTTCCACGTTCATGTCGTCGATCTTGGGATAAACGTTGTCTACGTTGTACAGCTTCTGTCCGCTCTCCTCGTCGAAGATCAGTTCCATCTCCTCCTGATTATCTATGTTCCCCGCGTAGATCACGGGAACCTTCAGGCCCATGCTCCTGATCATCTCCGCATTGTCAATGGCCGTATCCCTTTCACCGTAATCCACGCCTCCGGCGATGAGGATCAGGTTGGGATTTATGTCCTTGATCTTTTTTATATCTGTGCGGCGGAGTTTCCCGGCGGTGATGTAGTGGATGATCCCTCCTGCACCGAGAGCGGCCTCCTTGGCAGCCCGCGCCGTCATATCGTAGACCAGCCCGTGAACGGTCATCTTCAGCCCGCCGGCAGCGGATGACGTGGCAAGCATTTCATCGTATTCCAGATTATCAATATTCTTGTTTTTGCAAAGATCATCGATTGCTCCCTTAAGACCGATCCGCACATCTCCTTCGAGAACCGAGGTGGGCGCCTGCCCCTGCCCCCAGAATACCGGGTTATCCGAATCTATATCGTTGAATGCATTAACTACGGTTGTGGTGGAACCAATCTCGGCAACAAGAACATCTACCTTCATAAAAACCTCCGACTGCTTATGATAAGATTAAGTACTATCACGTGATAAACCAATTATAACAAGAGCGGCCAAGGTTTTGAAGATGGATTCAGCAGTATAACTCAGCCTATGGGGGGGTTCGTCCCCTCTAACTGTCATTAATCGATATATAAGATGTGATATAACACAGTTTTAATGTAAAATAATGGGAATCAAGACATTTTTTGCTTAAAAAACATGGCTTTTGCCATGCTCAAGCCTATATTTTATTAAAGATCACGTCATTTACTGTGTAAAGGCAACGGAAAAAAGCTGATTATTCTCAGTTAAAGAATTCTAACAGCAATGTCCGGGCAACATAAAGAGAATCATTGCTTGCGATTATTATCTCATTAAGTTATACTTACAAATGTTCACAGTGAGGAGAAGTATCGAAGTGGTCATAACGAGCCGCACTCGAAATGCGGTTGTCCGCAAGGGCACGTGGGTTCGAATCCCACCTTCTCCGC
>CADBRY010000066.1 GCA_902797195.1 uncultured Eubacteriales bacterium | reverse complement strand
TTCCCACATCGACTATCTCCGCTTCAAGTCCTTCTGTTCCCGTACCGTTGCACTGATAGGACGCGGGTTTGATATCGATATCCGTGTCAGCTATTGTCAGCTGGGAGTCGTTGAACTGGAACTTATCGCAGGGCACTCCCACCTTGTCCACATTCTGAAGACCGATCTTCTCCATCTCCTTCTGCAGAAAGTCGGCGGTTCTGTGTTCAGCATCGGAACCTGCGGATCTCCATCCCAAAGGACCGTCAACAAGTTCGTCGTCGTTGTATGCCAGCTCATATGTAAGGTCGTAGGCATATTTCAGATCCACATTATCATAGAAGGTTTTAACGTCTTCAGCCATAGAAAGATCCGAAGTCACCTCGCTGGCCGTATAGCCGCTTTTGGACTCTTCATCCTTCGCTGCCTTCTCCTCATCACCACCGGTGTCGGACGACTCTCCGCCTCCGCAGGCGGTTATGGTCCACGCAAGCAAAGCCAACAGCACCGCGGTCACTAAAAGTTTAACGATTTTCCTCATTTTCTCGCCTCCTTCTGCAATAGCTATCACCTATACACTACGAGGCAATTATATCAAATTTCAGAATATTTTCAAAACCACGGGACCATAAAGCAAAAGCCCCGAAACATCACATTTCGAGGCTTTTTACTATTGTTAATTTGGTGACCCATATTGGACTTGAACCAATGACCTTCTGGTTGTCACCCAGACGCTCTCCCAACTGAGCTAATGGATCATGTGTCCGATTTTCAGCTTATCCTTCTGAAAACCGTGACCACATTGTAACACAGGCACATTGCTTTGTCATCACTTTTTATGCACTTTATGTCCATCAGTTCCTACAGTTCGTGTTCTCCTGTTATCTGAGCATAGGCTTCCTTGTACTTGCCTATTGTTTTATCGATTATTTCTTCCGGCAGATCGTAGTCGCTGTCCGGATTCTGTTTCAGCCAGTCTCTGACGAACTGCTTGTCATATGATGGCTGTGACTTGCCCGGTTCATAACCTTCAAGGGGCCAGAATCTGGAGCTGTCCGGAGTCAGCATCTCATCACCGAGGACTATGTTGCCGTCTTTATCAAGGCCGAATTCAAACTTGGTGTCGGCGATTATGATCCCTCTGCTTCTTGCGTAGTCCGCACACTTCTTGTATATGGCAAGGGTCTTTTCTCTCAGGGCTTCGGCGTATTCCCTGCCCTTGCCCGGGAATGCTTTCTCAAGTACTTCGATGCTCTGTTCATAAGAGATGTTTTCATCGTGATCCCCGATCTCAGCCTTCGTGCTTGGAGTGTAGATGGGCTCCGGAAGCTGCTGGGATTCCTTAAGACCTTCGGGAAGTTTTATCCCGCAGACAGTTCCGTCCTTTTGGTAGCTGGCCCACCCGCTTCCTGTGATATATCCTCTGACTATACATTCGATGGGAAGCATTTCAAGCTTGCGGCAAAGCATGCTTTTTCCCGCGAAACGGGGCTGACGGAAAAACTCCGGCATGTCCTCCGGGTCCACGGAGATCATGTGATTTGGGACTATGTCCTTAGTGTAATCGAACCAGAACCTGGACATCTTGGTCAGGACATCTCCCTTTCCCTCTATCTCGTTTTTGAGAATCACGTCAAAGGCGGATATCCTGTCGGTTGCCACCATAACAAGCTCATCGCCCACATCGTATATCTCACGTACTTTTCCCTGCTTGAAGGGTGTGTATTCTTTCATCCTGCACCTTTCCTTTCTTAATTGTATTTGTTCCTTTATTTTACTTCAGCTTAATCGGCCATATCGATATCGAGGACGGATCTTATTTCGTAGTCGGGATACATCTTCTGCACTTCCTCACATATCTTTTGGTATTTTTCTTCCCTTCCCTTAACATCGAAATTGATTATGATATCAAATTGGATCTCCTTCAATATCTTATCCACGTAGAAGCCGTGGATCTCGATCACATCCGGATCGGAAAGCACGAACTCGGTTATTTCACGACGCATTTTGGTTATTTCCTCATCTTCCGTGTTTCGGGAATATACGGAAATACCCGTCATGATCACTCCCTGTTCCATATATATCTTCTCGGTTATCGCTCTTCCCAGTTTGTCGATCTGGGCCGCGGTCATATGATCTGGAACTTCTATATGTATTGACCCCACCTGTCTGGAAGGGCCGTAGTTATGCACGATCAGATCGTAGGCACCGCTGACTTCGGGAAATGACAACACAGTTTTCCTGATTGCCTTTGCAAGATCGGCGTCCACACGCTCTCCAAGTATCTCGCTTATAGTCTCCCTCATCATATCGATGCCCGCCTTGATGATGAACAGGGATATGATGGCGCCGAGCCATGCTTCAAGACTTATATTCCAGAAAACGAAAATGATGGCCGCCACCAGAGTGGACAGGGACAGCACCGCATCGAAGGAGGCGTCCTTGCCCGAGTTGATAAGCGCATCCGAGTTGACCTTTTCGCCTACCCTTTTAACGTATCTTCCAAGAAAGATTTTTACAAGAACGGCGGAAGCCACGATTATCAGACTGACCGTGCTGTAATCCGGCGTCTGGGGATCGATTATTTTTTTGATGGATTCCACCAGGGCGGTGATGCCCGCATAAAGAACCAGTCCGGCAATGACCATGGCGCTCAAATATTCTATCCTTCCATGGCCCAGAGGATGCTTGCGGTCGGGCTTCTTGTTTCCGAGTCTTGTGCCTATGATGGTTATAAGGGATGACATGGCATCGCTCAAATTGTTCACCGCGTCCATGACTATGGCTATGGAGTGTGATGCCAGACCTACGGCAGCTTTAAATGATGCAAGGAGAATGTTTGCCAGTATCCCTATGATGCTGGTTTTGATTATAGTTTTTTCTCTGTTTCCGTCCATATCGTATCACTTCATCTTTCAAGTTATCCCCATGATTATATCACCACCCTATTAATGATGTCACCATCCTTTGTTAATATGTTATACTGTAGTTCAGTTAAACAAATGACAATTGCAGGCGCATAACCGGTCCACCTGCAGCGGCCGGAGCCGAAAGGAGATTATCTATGAAAAACCTTTTTTCTGACCCCAAGCGTGCTATCGTTATAATACTCGGGATTCTGCTTTGCATAGTGGCAGCCATCGGCGGCGCCGCCATGGCTTTATCCATGGGTAACGTTCAGTAGGAGACCACAAAATGAGTAACAGCGAATATACAAGTCCCTTTTCGGAGAGATATGCAAGTCCTGAGATGAAATACATTTTCTCCTCTGATAAGAAATTTTCAACCTGGAGAAAACTCTGGATCGCTCTTGCTGAATCGGAAATGGAGCTGGGGCTGCCAATAAATCAGGGGCAGATCGATCAGATGAAGTCCCATATAAACGATATTAACTACGATGATGCAAAGGCAAGGGAAAAGCTTGTCAGACACGATGTAATGAGCCACGTCTACGCATACGGTCTTCAGTGTCCCGATGCGGCAGGCATCATCCATCTTGGAGCGACCAGCTGCTACATCACCGACAACTGCGATCTGGTGATAATGAAGGAAGCCCTTGAGCTCATCCGGCGCAAGCTGGTCAATGTCATATCCGCCCTGACGGAATTCGCCCAGGCGAACAAGGATCTTCCCACACTGGCCTTCACCCACTTCCAGCCGGCACAGCCGACTACCGTAGGCAAGCGGGCGACCCTTTGGATCCAGGATCTGATCTTCGACCTTGAAGACCTGGAGTATCTCATGGGATCTCTCAAACTTCTTGGATCAAAGGGAACCACGGGAACTCAGGCCAGCTTCCTGGAGCTCTTTGAGGGGGATCACGAAAAATGCAAGGAGCTTGAAAAGCTCATCGCCCAAAGAATGGGATTCGATTCCTGCTATGCCGTATCCGGACAGACCTACTCGAGAAAGGTTGACTCCCGGATCCTTTCGGTCCTGGCAGGCATCGCCCAAAGCGCTCACAAGTTTTCCAACGACATCAGACTCCTTCAGCATATGAAGGAGGTTGAGGAGCCCTTTGAGAAGAATCAGATCGGATCCTCTGCAATGGCATACAAGCGCAATCCCATGCGCAGCGAAAGAATAGCTGCCATTTCAAACTACATTATCAGCGACTGCATGAATCCCATGATCACCGCTGCCACCCAATGGTTTGAAAGGACCCTGGACGATTCTGCCAACCGCAGAGTCTCCATAAGCGAAGCCTTTCTGGCTCTTGACGGAGTTCTGGATCTTTATCTCAATGTTTCCTCCGGGCTTGTGGTATATCCGGGAGTCATCACAAAGCACCTTATGGCGGAGCTCCCCTTTATGGCGACGGAGAATATAATGATGGATGCCGTCAAGGCCGGCGGCGACCGTCAGCAGCTTCACGAACGCATAAGGACACATTCCATGGAAGCCGGAAGAATGGTCAAGGAAGAAGGCAAAGAAAACGATCTTCTCCAGCGCATCGCCTCGGACCCCATGTTCAACACGGATATGGAATCCCTTAAGTCCGTAATGGATCCAAGCCTTTATGTGGGGCGCGCTCCACAGCAGACGGATGAGTTTATATCCGATGTTGTAAAGCCAATACTCGCCGAGCGAAAAGAGCTTCTCGGTATAACCGCGGAGATCAATGTGTGAGAAACAGCAGATATAATCAGAAGTAATTATTCCTGTCGAGATCCTCAAGAAGGGTCTCGATTTCTTTTCGGGATATCCCGAATCCGTTCAGTCTTCTCAGAAAAGTCTTGCACCCGGCGAAGCCTATTCCCAGTTCTCTGCCGAGAGCTCTTCGCCTTTCCGATGCTCCGGGACATCCATTGAGTTTCCACATATCCATGTCCCTCATGGTAAATGTGCCCTCACTTTGTGCCGGCCGGCCGGCGGCTTTAAGCAATGACTTTTGTATCCCTTCGTCCGATGCGTTTTCTATTCCGATATCTCCGTCCCTTGTGGCGTCGCCCTTTTCCATGAAGGCCTCCCTTGCCTTTGGAAAACGTTCCATCAGCCGTCTGCGTATCCTGTCCCCTGCCTGATCCGGGTCTGTAAAGACAATGATCCCTCTGGTCTCATATGCTTTTTCGATCATCTCCCAGGTTTCCGTCCGTATGCCATAGCCATGGGTCTCTATGGTCTCGCAATCCACGGAGCGCTTTATGGCCGAGGTATCGTCCCTGCCCTCAACCACTATTATTTCATCTATCTTGATTTTCTCAGTCATAGTTGTTTCCGGCCCTTTCCGGCCGCCGTCAATGTGGTATACTTTTCAGTGACCTGTCCCATTAAGGATCAGGTCACCGCACAAATATACTATATTTTTTCAGAGGTGATTTCAATGAACAATAACTCATCATCTTCAGGACTCAAACTGTCAGGAGCCTTTTCCAAATACTTTGACCACACCCTGCTGAAAGCCGACGCCACCCAAAAGGATATCAGGAATCTTGTTGAGGAGGCTCTGGAATGGGATTTTGCAGCGGTCTGTGTAAACGGCTGTCACGTGAAGTTCGCCTCGGAAGTCATG
>CADBRY010000065.1 GCA_902797195.1 uncultured Eubacteriales bacterium | reverse complement strand
GGGAACGAAGAGCATTATCGTTCCGCTGATGATGGACTGATAGCTGGCCGTATGCACGGAAGATGCAACGGTCATGGCTATAAAAGCAGCCAGTGCACAGGAACAGAAGCCTATTATAAATGCGTTGATATCGTATTTTGAAAGCAGCCGGGAGAAGGTGTAACAGATCATTCCCGTCACAAAAGCGCTGCAGAAGTCAACAGCGTTCCCTCCGAAAATCGTGGAAAAGCTCGCAGCGCAAAGTCCCGCCGCCAGTATCCTCACGACTATATGATATTTCTTCTTTCCGTCGATCGCCTTCAGCCTTTCCATTCCCTCTTCGATGGTAAGGTCCGTGGTGGTAAATTCTCTGGAGAACTGATTCACAAGGGATATCTTATTCATGTCCGTATCCCCGCTCCTGACTCTGCGGATATATGAAGAAACTCCCTCTCCGGAAGAATCGTTGTCAAGGGTCACGAAGATCCCCGTTGGCAGTGCGAACACCTCAACATTGTCCACGCTGCAGGCCTTGCAGATCCGAAAAATAGTCTCTTCGACCCTGTATATCTCCGCCCCGCTTTTCATCATTATCTCGCCCGCCGTCACAGCCAGCCTCAGTATGTTCTTTTTCTTTTCTTTGTCCATAGCATCATCATAATACCGCCAAAAAATACTGTCAACACACAGAGCCTGGGGATAATTTAATTTTCCATTTACAGCGATATTGCGTTACAATGTTGATGTGGTGTTATATAAAGGCAATGGATGGGGTCCGTTGCCTCTGTATAAAAGGAGGCGTTATGAATAGAGCAGTGATAATCACATCATATCTTGAAAATCCCCTGGATATCCCCGCTCTTATCGGCGAGGATGATACGATAATATGTTTGGACGGCGGTTACGACATCGCCAAGGATCAGGGAATCCAACCGGACATCCTTCTTGGTGATTTCGATTCCATCAAAAGCCCGATCCCCGATGACGAAGACATCCAGGTCCTGAAGTATCCCGCGAAAAAGGATTTTTCAGATCTGGAACTTGCATTCAGACTGCTGGATCCCAGAGATTATCCAACCATACTGATCATCGGCGGGATCGGCGGAAGGCAGGATCAGACGGCGATCAATATGCATCTTGTGACCCGCTACAGCAGGCCTGTAATAAAAGGGTCCGTTGCCTTTCCTGATCCATCCGCAGGACCGGAGGACTCATCCCTGCCATTTGAAAGAATAGACATTATGGACGGAAGGAACCACTGCTTCGCCGTCCACGGAGCGACTGCCGACTGCTGCTGGGACGACCGGAAAGGCGAGGATGATGAAGAAGATCCCACGGCAGTTATCCTGGAGCCCACGGTGGTCCGGATACCCCGGGAACCTGACAGCTATCTGTCCCTGATCCCCATGACCGATTTCTGCGAGGATGTGACCCTGACGGGGGCCCTTTATCCTCTTGAAAAGGCAACCCTTCGCAGAGGCTCTTCTCTGAGCATAAGCAACGAGTTCGATTCAGAGGCGGCTACCCTGTCTGTCCTGGCGGGAAGCCTGCTGGTGATCATCTCGAAAAAATAATTTTGAGTTTGAAAACAAAGGATAGTTACTATGACTGCAAAAAGTATGATGCCCTATATCGAGGGCAGTTCCGCCATTCGTGAAATGTTCGAGGCGGGAGCCAGGATGGCTGCCCAGTTCGGAGAGGAAAACGTTTACGATTTCAGTCTCGGCAATCCCAGCATTCCCGCGCCCCCTCAGGTTGAGGAGGCCATTCGGGATATTCTTGAGACGGAAGATGCCCTCCATCTCCACGGCTATAACAAAAGCAACAGCGGATACGAAGATGTTCGCAGCGCGGTGGCCGATCGCATAAACAGCCTTCACGGAACGGATTTTACCGCACAAAACATCATTATGACCGTGGGGGCTGCCAGCGGACTGAACATAGCAATGAAAACACTCCTTGATCCCGGGGACGAAATCATTGCCTTTGCACCCTACTTTGTGGAGTACGGAAACTACGCGGGCAATCACGGGGCAGTTCTTCGTGCTGTACCACCCCAGCCTCCCCACTTCCAGCCAAATCTCAAGGCTCTGGAAGAAATGATCGGCGAGAGGACCCGGGCTGTTATCATAAACTCACCCAACAACCCAACGGGTGTTGTCTATTCAAAGGAAAGTCTTGAAGAGCTTGCCCGGATCCTGGAGAAAAAATCCCAAGAGTTCGGCTCGCCCATTTTCATTATATCCGACGAACCTTACAGAGAGCTGGCTTACGACGGAGTGGAAGTTCCCTATGTTACCGGGATCTATCCTCACACCGTCGTCTGCTACTCATGGAGCAAATCCCTTTCCCTGCCGGGAGAGAGGATCGGCTATATAGTTTTGCCATCGGAGATGGATGATTTCGAGAATGCGGTAGTGGCAGCCAACATCGCAGGCAGAGTGCTGGGCTATGTCAATGCTCCAACACTTATGCAACTGGTGGCAGCCCGCTGCATCGAATGCTCCACCGATCTGGAGATCTACGACAGGAACAGGAAAGCCATCTACGAGGGCCTGTGCGAGATAGGTTACGAATGCATCCGTCCCCAGGGAGCCTTCTACCTCTTCGTCAGATCGCTGATAGACGATGATGTGAAATTCTGCGCTCTGGCCAAGAAGCATCGCATACTCATAGTGCCGGGT
>CADBRY010000064.1 GCA_902797195.1 uncultured Eubacteriales bacterium | reverse complement strand
TCTCAGGAAGGCCAGGGGCGGCAGGGAAAGTGTCCTTCCGATCAGAAGCAGCTCCACTATTATGACCAGAGCCGACGGCACAAGGGTGGTCTTGATCAGCGCCTCCGGGCTCCAAATGGTGGTGTATGTGGGGAGGGAATATGAGTGATAATACATGTTCGCCATGTAGTATTTGAAGGCGGTATATCCCAGAATGTTGCCTGCCACCGACGCGCAGAAAGTAACGAAGGTGGGCAGTATGATGTAGTGGGACAGGAGTTCTTTTCTGGTGAATCCCGACGCTCTCAAGGTTCCAATGGTTTTTGCCTCCTGCTCTATGGTGCTTCTCGTGGTGACCGCGAATGCAAAGGCAAGCACGACTGTTACGATATACAGCAGCCACTCGAACATTATCTTATCTCCGCCCATGTCATCGCCCGTAAACTGTATGGCTTGATTGTCCTGACGTGAAACGAACTCCTTGAGAGGGGAATCCGCTTCCACATATCCGCTGTCGTCACCATCGTCGAACGCGTCCGCCGACATGAGCATGTTCCAGAACATGGAGCCTACAGATCCCTGGGAACCCAGCATGGAATTCTCATAGACCGTCGTCATCAGATCTTCCGCCTTTGCCTGCTGTTCATCATCGCTCATTGACTGATCCTCATAGCGCCAGGCGTAGCAGTAGACCAGGCCGCTGTTTCCCAATGCGCGAAACTGGTCATCGGTTACGACGGCCACACTGAATGCCGAGGCGTTGAACATCATGTCCGAGTTATTTTTGAACATGGAACTGTAATCGCTAAGAGCAACGAATCCCGTCACCGTAAGATCGGTCTCTCCGATCCGGATGCTGTCGCCCACGCTCAGCTCGTTGTTTTCTCCAAAGAGTCTGTCCAGAACGATCTCCCCTTCTTTTTCAGGCAGTCGTCCCTCCATAACATCCACCCGGTTGACTTTGTCCCTGGGTTTGAAGATCCTGATGGTTTTTTCCTCTCCATTTATTTCGCTCTGCTTGTCCTTGTAAAAAAGCTCATAGAGCTTCACGTCCTCATCTTCTATATTGCGGATGGCCCTATCGGTCAATTTCAGATCGCAGTTGAAGTGTCCGTTCTCGATGGAGAATTTTTTGAAGCTGTCGTTGTATGCCTTGAGCATGCTCCCGTCCGCCACAAGAAATCCCGACACCATACCGATCATCAGAGACATGAAAATAAAAAGGGCGATGTACTTGCCCAGGTCTTTTCTCAACTCTCTGGGGATGCGTTTCATCAGGGGATTGGCCCTGCCCTTGTGAGATGTCTTTGCCCTGCCACCCGGATTCTTCATGATGCTACCACTCCAGTTTTGAAGAGGGAGTTTTGATCTCGTTGAAATAACTCTCTCTGATCTGTCCGTCACGAAGTATCACCACACGGTCGGCCATAAGCCTGAATGCTTCGTTGTGAGTGACCATTATGACCGTGCTTCCGTACTTATGGTTTATTTCCTCTATGAGCGCCAGTATCTCCTTTGAAGTGTTGTAGTCCAGCGCACCGGTAGGCTCATCGCAAAGTAGGATGTCCGGGTTCTTGATTATGGCCCGGCCGATGGATGTTCTCTGCTGCTGACCGCCGGAGATCTGATTTGGCAGTTTGTCTCTGTGCTCCTCAAGACCCAGTGTCCTGATAAGCTCGTCAAGATCGAGAGGATGATCTGACAAGTACGCCCCAACCTCTATGTTTTCCTTGACCGTAAGGTTGGGTATGAGATTGTATGATTGGAACACATATCCCAGATGATCCCTGCGATAGAGAGACAGCTCCTTTTCGTTCATGCGTTCCATAATGTGATCTCCGATAACCACGCTGCCGCTGTCCAGCGTATCTATCCCTCCAATTATGTTCAGAAGAGTGGACTTGCCTGAACCTGAAGGCCCAAGGAGCACGCAGATCTCTCCCCTGTCCAGTTCAAAGCTTACGCCTCTGAGCACCTGTGTCCTGTTGCCCTCTTCACCGTATGATTTTGTGATGTCGTTGATTTTCAAATACATAAGTCTTCAGCCCGTTACGCTGATGTCTATCCGGGCGCCTTTTGTGGAAAGGCAATATAAATGAAGTTAGTTTGCTCTAACTAACTTCATTTTAAACTCATATCTGCCGAATGTCAATCGGATTGGCTTGTGGTGACTGTGCTACCGCCCCTTGGTGACTGTGCTATAATGGTTCCGGTTATCCTAACTGAGGAATTATGGTGATACTATGGAAACATTCGGACAAATATTCATGAAGATCTATGACCGCAAGATAATGAGCGGCGAAACCACCTTCAGTAGATCCGGCATAAGCGGAAACGACTTCACTCAGCTGTGCATCAACGGAAACTACGTCTTCTCCAGAGAGGCTCTGGATATCATCCGGGAGAAAATGCCTCTCACCGACGAAGAGTACGAATCCCTCATTGCATATGTAGAGGATTGATCACAGAGTATAAGTCCGCTGCCGTGGTCAATCTGCCTCTATGGCTACTCCGCTGCCAGAGCGGCACCCATCTCGAAAGCCTTCCTGCATTCTTCCGGGAACACCTCTTCGTGTCTCTTCTGCTTTGCCTCACCATCGAAAAGGGTCCACTGCCAGTCTGTCTTACTGTAGTCCTTTATCTGAAGGGTATCACCGGAAACGAAGATCTTTGTAGGTCCCACAAATCTGTTTAGAGTCTGCTGATAGTTCTGCATCATGTCCATGAACATGGTGTCCGGTGCGTTGCTGGTCATCACAAGCAGCACAGGTATGGGACGATCGTTGCAGCAGGGATCCTCCATGGTGTATGTGAGGTATTGAAAAATCAGCCTCTCATAAAGCGCCCTGAAAGAAGCTGTCATCTCGCCCAGATAATTTGGCGATCCGATGATCAGTCCGTCGGATTCCCTGATGGCATCCAGCACAGGCGTAAGCCCGTCTTTGCAAATGCAATGTCCCTTGAATTTCTCTTTCTTGCATCCAAAACATGAGATGCAGCCCGTGTATTTTTCCAGCTTGAACAGATCAAACTTTTCTATCGTCGCTCCGGCTGACTCCGCTCCTTTGGCGGCCTCTGTAATTATAGTATCCGTGTTCCATCCTCTTCTCGGGCTTCCGTTTATCGCCACTATTTTTTTACTCACAGTTGATACTTCCCCCTTGTATTATTATTTCAGGGGATTCCCCCAATGTCAGGCACAAAGTTATTATAGCCTTACCAGTGGAAAATGTCAGCACTATGACCACACCTGGCTAGCAACCGCGCCGCCGCATCTGGTCACAGCTTGCCCGCAACTGTGCCCGGCCTACAGAAGGTTGCATTGTGCGAAAATCGGATATTTTGAAAAAATCGCACAAAGTCTTTGTGCAAAAATGTTCTAAAACGTTTATTTTTACACAATTTTTGAAGCCTGAAGGGCCATTTTCTTAAGGATTTCCGGCATTTCAAGAGTTTTGCTGGAATATATTTCCATTTCCTTGTGTAAAATCAACGATTTTTCGCCGATTCGGGACAATGTAAGAATTTCCCAGCTCCATTTCGGCGCCTCCGTTGCCTTTCCAAGACCGCCCCCGCTGGATTTTCAAGAGGACCCCGCTGGGGTTTCAAGACCGCCCCCGTTGGATTTGTGATCCTTGTGTATAAGTAGTCCCTGCGCCGATGTGGTATACTTATAATATAGTAAAGAAGAAAAGGAGGTATCAACATGAAGTACGAGATAATCGGCGACGCCTTTCCGGCGGTCAAATGCCATCTTGAAAAAGGTGAGGTCATGAAGTGTGAGGGCGGATCCATGAGCTGGATGGATCGGGGCATCACCATGTCCACCGAAGGCGGCGGAGGTCTTGGCAAGGCCTTTAGCAGAGCGGTTTCCGGAGAGAGTGTTTTTTTCAATCATTTCACATGCTCCGTTGACCAGGGAGAGATTGCTTTTGCATCATCATTTCCGGGACGGGTCATACCCATCGAACTTGGTGCGGGGCAGAGCATCATTGCACAGAAGACAGCCTTCCTTGCCTGCGAGGAATCGGTGGATGTTGCAATGCACTTTCATTCAAAGGTAGGCGCGGGCGTTTTCGGCGGAATGGGATTCATCATGCAGAAGTTTACGGGTCCCGGCACGGTCTTCCTAGAGATCCACGGCGGACTGGAATCTTACGAACTTGCCGCAGGTGAAGAAAAGGTTGTGGATGGTCCCCACCTGGCAATAATCGGCTCGGGAGTCGAGTTTGAAGTCGAGACCATCAAGGGGATGAAGAATAAGTTGCTGGGCGGCAACGGCCTGTTCAACACAGTGCTTCGGGGACCCGGCAAGATATGGCTCCAGACCATTCCGGTACCCACCGTTGCAGCGGCCATCGCACCCTATCTGCCAACCCAGACCAGTTCATAAAGGGAAAGACCAGTTCATAAAGGAAAAGGAGACCAACTATGAACAAAAACATTATCAGAGCATGCCTGCTCATACTGACGCTGGCGACCTGTCTTCTGATTGCCGGATGCGGATCCTCGGGAGATTCGGAATCATCCGAACTGGATCTTTCCGCCGGAATAACCCGCACCGACAACTCGGAGACCGGTGAAGGCACCGTAAAAAGCGACGTCTTTGAAGTCACCCTTCCCAACGGAGCAAGCTGGGATTACGAAGTCGTAGGCCCGACGGAAATAAGGTTCTTCAACAAGGCGGCAAAAGAGGCTGAGCTTGGAGGAACACTTTTTACACTTGAGGCATTCGAGCCTGACGATGAGTCATACGACATGGTGCCCAACGCCGTCGTTGGAGAAAAAGACGGGAAGAAGATCGTAGCCGTCTTTACATCGGATGTTCAGTACGACATCCAGGACGAAGCCGCCGCCAAGGAGTATTTGGACGTATACGATGTGGTCCAGACAATAAGCGACGATGCGTCCAAGAGTCCTCTGGTCCTTGCGGAGTGAGAATGAGGAGGTGTAAGACGTGTCTTTGAAAGAACAAAACGAGCTTATCAAAAACGAAATCGCTACATTCAATGCACGGCGATCGCTGATAGTCGCAGCTATCATCATTCTGGCCGCACTGTTGTTCAACCTGTTTCTGCCGGAAGATCCGGCGGACCTGGGCGTGCTCTGTACCATACCGGCACTGCTGATGATCATATATATCTTCGTAACGAAGAGGATCATCGAAGCTCTTTCAATCGGAGCCATCGTCGGTTTCATCATGTGCTCAAAACCCGGCGACAACGTACTGGCCGCATTCAGCGAATCCCTGCTTAACACCATGATGTCGGAGGACATCGCCTGGCTTATAATAGTCTGCGGCCTCATGGGCGGCATCATATCCCTCATCGAGCGTTCCGGAGGTGCTCACGCCTTTGGACAGTGGGCGGCCAAGCGCGCCAGGTCCGAAAAGCCTGCACTTATCTGGACATGGGTACTGGGCTGCGTCATCTTTATAGATGACTACCTTAACTCCATGACCGTAGGATC
>CADBRY010000063.1 GCA_902797195.1 uncultured Eubacteriales bacterium | reverse complement strand
TCGCCTGTTTCCGAATTTACCGGGCTGTTCATGGTGCGGAATTTATTCTCCCAGTATTCCGGATCCTGTGCGATGATATTGTAGATCTCCGTCAGATCATCGTTGCCAAAGAACTTTCGCGCTTCATCTACATTCCCTACGAAACAGACTCTGCCTCCGGCTCCCATGAAGATGACCTTATCGCAAAGATCAAGACTCTGAGTGGTATGAGTTACCATTACAATGGTTCTCTCCTGCTCCTTGCAGAGTTTCTTCATGGACATCATCAGATTCTTTTCCGTTCCGGGATCAAGTCCGGATGTAGGCTCATCCAGAAAGAAAAGTTTGGGATCAGCAAGAAGTTCAACAGCAATGCTGGCACGCTTTTTCTGTCCTCCGGACATCTTTCTTATGAGGGTATCCTTATGACCGAAAAGGTCAAGTGTATGGAGCACCTCTTCTATCTTTGCTTCTGCTTCCGCCTCATCGATATCGTCGGCCATCCTCAGCTTGGCCGTATACTGGAGCATCTTTCTGAGAGTAAGATTTTCGTAGATGATATCTTCCTGAGGCACGTATCCGATCATACTTTTCAGGGATTGGAAGTTGTCTCTCAAACTGATGGAGTTGTAGAACACCTCTCCCTGGTAATACCTGTCGAAGCCGTTGAGCACATTCATAATGGTTGTCTTTCCCGCACCGCTGCCACCTATGATTGCCACGAACTCGTTGGCGTCTATTCTGATGTCGGCATCGTGAAGGATCTGCTTTTCACCGTCTTTTCCTTTGACGAATTTATTGATCCTGCGTGCGCTTATTCCTATACCGCCGATCTGCTCCGTGTAGTAGATGCAGTTCCCCGAATAGATTAGCTGGTAGCCGGATATCTGGAGAACGTCCTTATCGATGAGTCTTGCGGATCCGCGTATCCGCTCTCCGTTGACGAACACGCCGTTGACGCTGTTGCAGTCGGTTATTGCGCACTGATTTCCCCTGACATCGATCCTGGCATGGATCCTTGATACGCTGGGATGATCCAGGACAATGTCACAATCCTTTGACCTGCCGATGGTGATCTCTCCATGACTGAGCTGTCTGACCGCAAGCTTCTCGGTCCCGCTGAGATATGTGAACCAAATGAGCACTCTCTTGTTTGGGTTCTTTGCGCTGCCGATGCGAATGGTGGAATTGTTCCCCAGTTCCACGGGAGTGGGATCATTTTTCAGATACCTGGGTCTTGCCGAAGCCATCACCAGACTGCCGTTTGAATTGTTGACATCGGTATAGAAGAATCTGTTGCCTTTGCATGTCAAAGTGCCGTGCCTTCTGGACACAAAAGATTCCGGTATGACGATGTCGTTTTTTTCAGGGGAACTGCCCAATGCGATTTCTCGGTCCGCTGAGGATGTTATGTCATACTTGCTGACCTGGGCGCTTCCGTCGATTACTATAATAGTAGGTCTGAATTGATGAGTTTGTGATGCTATCATTTGTTCCGTTGTTCTCCTTAAGGTCGTGTTTCTTATCGATATTCCGTCTCCAGCTCTATGGCCATTTCAGGGCTCCTGGTAAAGTAGAAGTCCAGTCCCATGTCTATGGCCTGCCGGATCTGCGCCTCACTGTCGAGGCACCATGCGCCAAACTTCTTATCTGAATTGTGTGCAAGCTGAAGGTTGTCCGACGTCATCAGTCCCCCGTTGCTGTCCACGCATATCATATCGATATAGTCAGATGTGCATCCGCTGCTGACGAGTCCCTGGCCGTCACGACCATTGTAATCGCAAAGACACATAGTGGTTATCCCCGGCTGATCCGACTTGATCGCGCCCAGCAATTCCTGTTCGAAGCACTGCACGATCACATTACCTTCATAACCGTACTCGTCTATCAGTGAAACCAGAGAATGAGCGGCCGATGAAGTCCAGGTCTTGAGTTCGACCACATAGACCACTCTTTTGCCGTACTTGTCAAAGACGTCTCTCAGTCTGGGATTGCCCTGGTTTATTGCGCCATCCAAAGTCAACGCCCGGTCGTGGGAGACATAGAATTCTCCATCATCCAGAAGGACCACGTCCTGTTCCAGGTATTTGGCACCCTGAGATATGGCACTGTCGAAGCTGGCAAAGGAGTTCTCCGATCCTCCCGTTCCTCTATGGGCGAAGACCCTGTCTACCGGGGCAGGCCCACCCGCTTCTTCGGCAGGTGCTTCATCTTCAGTGCTTTCTACCCCTTCCTCAGTGGTCTCCACATTCTCTACTGCGGCTTCATCATCGGAACTGCCTCCGTCATTTCCCAGGAACTTCCCCATGACTAAAAAGGACCCCAGGGCTATCACTATGACCATGGCAGCCACGCCGGCTATAAGGGCCAGTCTCTTCTTTTTTGCGTCGTTCTGCCCGCCGGTTTCCTGCTCTGAGTACTCCGGCCGGATTATTCCCGTCCCGCCGGCGCTTACGCCTAAGGGCTCCATCGGTACCCCGGCGGAGTCCGGCG
>CADBRY010000062.1 GCA_902797195.1 uncultured Eubacteriales bacterium | reverse complement strand
TGGTGACCGGATCCATGATCTTTGAGCAGACCTTAAGGAGAACATTGTCCCCAAGGGGCTTTTGCTCCGGCCAGTCCTTGATGTTGGGCCCGTAGATAAGATTCTCATCTGCGTCGGCCTTCCCGAAGCCCTGATATACACGGGATTCATATGCCTGCGGGTCGTAGTCGTAGTCCGCCGTGGTGACTTCCTTGAACACGTCGCCCATGTCCGTCGCAGCCGTCAGCTCGCCTCCCCTGGCCGCCGTCGCAGCGATGGATCTGGCATCCATGAGGGCCACCGCCGCCAGCTGTCCGTCTCCGGGCTTTGAGCCTTCCCTGCTGGGGAAGTTCCTGGTGGTATGTCTGATGGAAAGTCCGTTGTTGGCCGGCGTATCTCCCGCTCCGAAACATGGCCCGCAGAAAGCCGTCTTCATCACGGCGCCCGCCGCCATCATATCCGTCACGGCACCTTTCTTCACAAGATCCATGAACACGGCCTGAGAAGAGGGGTACACCGACAGGTTAAACGCATCGCTTCCGCAGCTCTCGCCCTTGATGCCCTGAGCCGCAGCCATCACATTGCAGAAGTTGCCTCCCGCGCAGCCTGCGATCACGCCCTGCTGGACCATCACTTTGCCGCCGCGAATCTTGTCCCTGAGGGAAAATCCGATGTCCGGGTTGCTGGTTATCTCGGCGGCATTCACCTCCACGGCGCGGAAAATCTCCTCGGCATTTTCCTTCAGTTCGTTGATCGTATACGTATTT
The DNA here is from genome assembly GCA_902797195.1 of uncultured Eubacteriales bacterium. GTDB lineage: Bacteria > Bacillota > Clostridia > Peptostreptococcales > Anaerovoracaceae > Lentihominibacter. The sequence goes on along the minus strand of CADBRY010000062.1, from coordinate 2,342 downwards.
GAGGGATGGAAAGGCAACGCGATCATGGCCTCTATCTTCGACAGATCCACCTCCACGCAGCCATCGTAGTAGGCCACATCCCCCGGCCTCAGTTCTCTGTATTCGTCGCCTCTGCCGTGCTGGGTCAGATAGGCTTTCGTGTCCTCGTCCGTTACCCAGATGGAGGAAAGGCAAGTAGTCTCGGTGGTCATTACATCCACGGAGTTTCTGAAGTCTGTGGACATGGAAGCGATCCCGGGACCGGTGAACTCCATGACGCTGTTCTTTACATAGCCCCTTTCATACACCGCTCCTATTATTGCCAGGGCGATGTCCTGGGGGCCGATGCCAGGACGGGGGGCTCCCGTCATATGTATATTGACCACTCTGGGATAGGTAATATCCCAGGTGTCTTCCAGCAGCTGTTTGACAAGTTCTCCTCCCCCTTCGCCAACGGCCATGGTGCCCAGAGCGCCGTATCTTGTGTGGCTGTCGGAGCCCAGGATCATCTTGCCGCATCCTGCCTGAGCCTCTCTCATGTACTGGTGTATGACCGCGATGTGAGGTGGCACGAATATCCCGCCGTATTTTTTTGCCGCGGAAAGACCAAAGACATGGTCGTCTTCATTTATTGTTCCCCCAACGGCACAGAGGGAATTGTGACAGTTGGTGAGGACATAGGGGATGGGGAACTTTTCCATGCCCGATGCTCTTGCTGTCTGGATTATTCCCACAAAGGTTATGTCGTGGGATGTCATGGCATCGAAGCGTATCCTCAGATTGTCCATGTCTCCCGATGTGTTGTGATCGGAAAGGATGGACCATGCAATGGTCTTCTTTCTTCCATCTTCTTTGTTCAGTCCTTCCTTTCCAACGGAAACATCTCCCTCGGGGATTATCTGCTCACCATTTTTCAGAAAAACTCCGCCTTCGTGAATCTTTATCATCTCTTCCTCCTATATCCTCATTTCCTGCTGCTGACCTTCCGGGTTTCCACACCTTCTGGCTTTGGCTCTGTCAATATGGATCTCCATGGCTTCAGCCCCTGCCTGTACATCCTTGTCCGTAAAGGCTTTGAATATGGCCCGGTGTTCTTCAAGCACTGTTGTCAGATAGTTGCTTTCATAGATGGAGCCCGCATCCTTGTACTTTAAAAAAGACTGATAGGATGACAGTAGCTTCCTCAGCATCCTGTTGTGGGACGCCTCGTATATCACCTGATGGAAACCTGCGTTTATGACCAGCATCTTATCTATATCGTTTCTCATGGTGTAGAACTCCATGAACTCAAAAGTCTCCTCAAGCTTTTCCATCTCTTCGTCCGTTATCCGCTGGATGGCCCACTTCACCGCCTGGACTTCATAAGCCTTTCTCAGCTCGAACATATCCTCGTAGTCCTGCTCCGTAAGCCCGATCACAAAGGCTCCTCTGTTGAGGCGGTTTTCAACCAGTCCGTTTTCTTCAAGCTGTCTAAGTGCCTCTCTTATGGGGGTTCGGCTCACGCCGTACTCTTTGCAAAGGGCCTGCTCTGTGAGCTTTTCTCCCGGTCTGAACCTTCCCGTCAGGATATCCTTTTGGAGTTTGGCCAAAAGCCCCGATGACATTGGGGCGTTGTTCGCTTCTATCTCTTCTGTGAATTTATACGTTACCATTTGTTTGTGTCTTCCTGTATCATATGGCTGCTATAACGAATCATATGGTTGCTATAACGAACTCCGCAAAGTCGGCCGCGGTGTTTCCCGTGCCGTCTCCCGGCATATCAAGTTCTTTTCCCGCAAGATCCAGCGCCGCCTCCAGACGGTCCGCCTTCTCCTTCATCGCCGCGTGTCTCAGCATCATCACCGCAGCCCTGCAAAGGCTTGCAGGATTGGCGTACTCGGCTATGCCCTCGGCGACCATCCTCGGAGCGGAACCGTGGATCGCTTCAAACATGGCGTACCTGCTGCCTACATTGGCGCTGCCCGCCGTTCCCACGCCGCCCTGGATCTGAGCCGCCTCGTCCGTTATTATGTCTCCATAAAGATTCGGCAGAACCACAACCTGGAATCCCGGCGCGAACTGGGGATTGATCAGATTCGCCGCCATGATATCCACATACCAGTCGTCGGTTTTTATATCGGGATAATCTTTAGCCACATTCATGCAGATGTCCAGAAATCTTCCGTCGGTCTTCTTCATTATGTTTGCTTTTGTCACGATGGAGACCTTGTCCCTATCGTTGGCCTTTGCATATTCAAAAGCCGCCCTCGCCAGCCTCTCCGTTCCAACATCGGTAGTCACTTTGAAGTCGATGCTCATGTCATCGCCGATATCCACGCCCCGGCTGCCCAGAGCGTACTCCCCTTCGGTGTTCTCCCTGTAGA
>CADBRY010000061.1 GCA_902797195.1 uncultured Eubacteriales bacterium | reverse complement strand
CGCTGAATGGAAAGGGACTCCACACATAGGAGCCCTCTCTTCCAAACCGCAGTTTTTACCTGTCAGTGTAAGTTCAAGTTCCCGGGATACTGTTTTAGCATCCTCGAAAAACATTTCATAAAAGTCGCCCAGACGGAAGAACAGGATCTCGTCCTTGTACTGTTCCTTGATGTCCAGATACTGGCGCATCATGGGCGAAAGCTTTGAAGCCATATGATCTCCTATCTGTTGTTGTACGCTTCGATTCCCAGACGGATCAGCTCTGCGCCTCTTCTCATAGCTTCCTGATTGAGGACATAGGCTATACGCATCTCGTCTTTGCCCAGGCCTTCGGTTACATAGAATCCCTCTGCGGGAGCGAACATGACCGTCTCACCATTGTCGTCGAATTCTTTGAGAAGGAACATGAGGAAGTCTTCCACGCTGTCCACAGGGAGCTTGCATGTGAGATAGAATGCGCCTCCCGGTTTCTGACATACCACTCCGGGGATCTTGCTGATCTCTTCGTAGGCGGCATTTCTTCTGCCTTCGTATTCAGCCCTTGCTTCGTCGTAGTAGGAAGGATCCAGTCTGTAAAGCGCCGCCGCGCCGATCTGGTCAAGAGTGGGACAGCAAAGTCTTCCCTGTGCCAGCTTAAGGACGGAATCCATGAATTCTCTGTTCTTGCTCATGACGCAGCCCACTCTGGCGCCGCATGCCGAAAATCTCTTGGAAACGGAGTCGATAATGATGACTCTGTCGGCAAATTCATCAAGCATGCCAAAGGATGCCACATCTCTTCCGTCATAGGCAAATTCTCTGTAAACTTCATCGGAAATTATCCACAGATCGTGTTCCTTTGCGATTTGGCCCACAAGTCTCATCTCGTCCAGAGTGAGCACTCTTCCTGTGGGATTTCCCGGGCTGATGCAGCAGATAGCCTTGGTGTTCTCATCTATGGCAGATTCGATCATTTCTCTGTCCGCCCATGCATATCCATCCTCAGCCTTGGTGGTTATTGGATGGAGAGATCCTCCCACCTGACCGCAGAATGTGTTGTAGTTGGTGTAAAATGGCTCTGCGATAATAGCATTCTCACCCTGATTGAGAAGTGCCGTGAATGTCATAACGAGAGCTTCGGATCCTCCGTTTGTAATGAGGATGTCTTCATGCTCATAGTTCATGTCATACTGTTTATTGTAATCGATTATCGCATCCAGAAGTTCAGTAACGCCGCCTGATTCCGCATAGGCGATGACTTTTTTGTCGAATTTACGGATGGCATCCATGAAACAGGGAGGTGTCTCAACGTCAGGCTGGCCAATGTTGAGCCTGTAAACCTTCTTACCTTCCGCTTCCGCCTCAAAAGCGTAGGTGTTGAAACGTCTGATCGGGGAAAACTGCATCGCTGCGACTCTGTCTGATACTCTCATTTCTTTTATCTCCTTTGTTTTTATAATAAGCCTTAGGGCTATCGGTCAAGTTCTCTGTGGGAGGCCTCCACCGTACCCTCCACATCTATGTCATTATCGCACAGTTTTCGGGTCATGAAAAGGATATATTCTATATTTCCCTTGGCTCCCGTAACAGGCGAAAAATCAAGGCCTGCGGCATGCAGTCCACATTCTTTTCCGCAATCTATCACCTTTTGGATCACCTGCATATGCACCTGTGGATCTCTGACTATTCCCTTCTTTCCAACCTGTTCTCTTCCAGCTTCGAACTGGGGCTTCACAAGACACACCAAAGAGCCTTCTTCCGAAAGCATCCCGGCCGCCACCGGAAGCACCAGAGCAAGAGAAATGAAGGATACATCGATGCTGATAAAGTCAAGTTCCGGATCCACGGATCCCGGCTCAAGATATCTTATATTAGTCTTCTCAAGGTTGGTCACTCTGGGATCGTTTCTACGCTTCCAGTCAAGCTGACCGTAACCCACATCGATACACCAGACGTGCTCGGCGCCCTTTTGAAGCATGCAGTCGGTAAAACCTCCCGTAGATGCTCCTATGTCAGCAGCTTTGACTCCTTCAAGGTCTATCCCGAAGACTCTGATCGCCTTTTCAAGCTTAAGCCCACCCCTGCTCACATAGGGGCATGAGTCATCAGCGACGGCGACCTCTATATCACTTTCGAATCTGGTTCCCGGTTTATCCACCCTCATGCCGTCCACGGAAACTATTCCGGCCATTATTGCGGCCTTTGCTTTTTCTCTGGATGGGAAAAGTCCTCGCTCCGCCAGTATTGTATCAAGCCTTTCCTTCAAGGTGTTTTCTTATCCTTTCCGCAATGGATGCCCCGTCAAGACCGTATTTCACATAAAGATCCTCACAGCTTCCGTGTTCTATGAAGGAATCGGGCCATCCAACCGCTATATGTGAGGCGACTTTTTTCTCTCCGGAAGATCTGAGCTGTGAAAGAAAGGCGCCAATGCCTTCTCCTGCACCTCCCGTGAGAACATTGTCCTCAAGAGTGATTATAAGATCCTTTGAGAGGGCGTCTTCTTTTAACGTCTCTTCATCTATGGGTGACACAGTTGCAATGTTTACAACCGAGACCTTTATCCCCTCATCTTTAAGGATATTGGCGGCCTCAAGAGCGCGACCGGTCATATTCCCAAGAGCCCAGATGGATATGCTGCCGTCATTTATAAGCCTCTGTGCCTCACCGAATTTGAATTCGGGAAGGCCGTCGATCTTATCTGCGGTGCCCCTTGGATATCTGATGGCGCAGGGATCGGTACAGTCTTCTGCAAAGCGGATCATTTCCTCAAGCTGGTCTCCGTCTGCAGGCGCCAGAATATTCATATTGGGCATCGCCCT
>CADBRY010000060.1 GCA_902797195.1 uncultured Eubacteriales bacterium | reverse complement strand
GCAGGCGTCGCTGCCCGTCTTGAACATTTTGAGACGAAGCTGCGCAAACTGACGGACATCGAAAAATCTGAAGTGGCCGTACACCTTGCCACATGTATGGTAACGGACAACAGACATCATGACAGATGTCCTTATGTGGACTACATCAAGCACATAATCAATAAAAACGGATTTGAAAACATTGTGGAAGGAACCTATCAGAGTCAGGTGTCCCGCAAACGCCGTGAAAAGGGCGAGTATAAAACCTACGACACCGTTGCCTTTGAATAAAGGGAGTATGGAAGATGGACAATCGCGGAGCTGATATTTGCAGGACATGTGTCGACTGCGGCAGCGTCAACTGCGACAGCAGAGAGAAGACCTATCCCGAGTTTTGTCTGACGGAGAAGCTGAATGAGGAAACCATAGAGAAGATCCGTTGCCTTTACGAAGATGAAGAAAACAACAGGATATCGGTCACCTCGGCGGTTATCGAAAACGAGTTTTACCTCAGGTATACGCGAGTTGAAGAGACCCTTGAATTTGCTAAAAGGATGGGTTTTAAAAAGATAGGCATCGCCACCTGCGTGGGGCTTCTTAGGGAAAGCCACGTGCTTGCGGGGATCCTGAGGGAAAATGGATTTCAGGTGTTCAGCGCAGCCTGCAAAGTCGGTTCATTCAAAAAAGAAGATGTGGGAGTGTCTGCCGAAGACATAACAAATACGGGGCCCTTCATGTGCAATCCCATAATGCAGGCTGAGCTGCTGAATAAGGAGGGGACGGAGCTCAATATAGTAATGGGGCTTTGCGTGGGTCACGACAGTCTCTTCTACAAGTATTCCGAAGCTCTTGTGACAACTCTGGTTTCAAAGGACAGGGTCCTTGCTCACAATCCTGCGGGGGCGCTGTATCAGATAGACTCATACTATAAAAAACTTAAGAATGGAGCCGGCACTGAATGATCATGTGCCGGTTTTGATAATAAGAGAGGTGGCATATGTCCATTGAAAAGGCAAGAGAATATCTTAAAAACAAAGGCTACGATGACAGGATCATCGAGACCGATCACAGCAGCGCGACGGTTGAAGCGGCGGCGCAGGCCCTGGGATGCGAGCCGGGAATGATAGCCAAGAGCCTGACCTTTTTGCAGGAGGATGGGCCGGTTATGATCCTTGCAGAGGGGATGGCCAGGATCGACAACAGAAAATACAAAGACCGTTTCAGCTGCAAAGCGAAAATGATACCCGCAGATCAGGTGGAAGAGCTCGTCGGTCATGATATAGGCGGGGTGTGTCCCTTTGGCGCCAATGAGGGAGTCAGGATATTCCTTGATGAAAGCCTTAAAAAACATGAGATAGTTTATCCCGCCTGCGGCAACGATCACAGCGCCGTGAAGCTGTCCATAGGGGAGCTTGAAGAGTGCTGCGGGACCACTGAGTGGGTGGATGTGTGCAAATGATTTTTTGTGTATTTTTGATACATAAAAACAACAAAATACATGGCTAAAAGGTATTGCATTATCGAAGTAAAGTGCTACAATATAGTTGCACCGAGGGAGAAAACCTCGAGAAGATAGATCCAGCGGGAAGCTGGGGAGCCACCCGAATAAAGAGCCCGGAAGAGCAGAGAGCGGACCCTGACGGAAACAGGTGAGGGAGCCTGAGGGAAGTAGGAGAGATGCACTGGAAGCGGGACAAGGTGAAGAGAAAAAAGATAGTGAGGGATGGCATACAATTGAATATGGAAGCCTGAGACATTGACTGGATCGGCGAAGGATGACGGAGCGCAGGGTAGCGATGCGGCATAACCGGAGGCGATGCGACGAAAGGAGTGATTGAAGTGAGGGTGTTGATGGTAGATAAGTAAGGGGCTGCGGTTTACTGGAAAGTAGGTCGTAGCCCTTTAATTTATTGCATTCTGAATTGCATTCTGAATTGCATTCGGAAAAAATCGTGGTATCATGTCTGTATCGAAAATACAGATAGTGAGGAAAGGGAATGATATACGACAACATCCTTGAAGCTATGGGGAATACTCCCATAGTCAGACTGAATCACATGACGGAACCGGGAAGCGCGGAGGTTCTTGTCAAGGTGGAAGCTCTCAATGTAGGCGGATCCATTAAAAGCAGAACGGCGCTCAACATGATCGAAGCGGCCGAAGAAGAAGGCCTGCTGAATGAAGACAGCATCATCGTGGAACCCACCAGCGGAAACCAGGGAATAGGACTGGCGCTTGCAGGTGCGGTCAAGGGCTACAGGACGATCATAATTATGCCCGATTCCGTCAGCGAGGAAAGACGGAAGATCGTGCGTCACTACGGCGCGGAGGTCAGGACGATCCACGATGCGGGGGATATAGGCGAGTGCATAGACGAATGTCTCAAGACCGCCATACGAATGCAGGAAAACAATCCAAACGTGTTCGTACCAAATCAGTTTTCAAACTACAACAACATCATGGCCCACAAAAATCACACAGCCCTTGAGATAATGCAGCAGGTCGCAAAGCCGATCAACGGGTTCTGTTCCGGCATCGGTACAGGGGGAACTATCACGGGAATCGGCGAGGTGCTCAAGTGCCAGTATCCCGACATGGAGATCTGGGCCGTGGAGCCTGAGAACGCAGCCATACTCGCAGGTGGAACCATAGGGACCCATATACAGATGGGAATCGGCGATGGACTGATCCCGGATATACTGAACACCGAGATCTATGATGAGGTGTACATAGTGTCCGATGCGGAGGCTCTTGAAACAGCCAAAAAACTTGCGCGCCTTGAAGGCATAATGTGCGGCATATCAAGCGGCACCAATGTTGCCGCCGCAGTTAAAATGGCAAAGAAGCTGGGAGAAGGCAAGACCGTGGTCACCGTTATCCCGGACACCGGGGAAAGATATTTTTCCACTCCTCTTTTTGAAGAGTAAAGATTGATAATAATTATTTCGGGTATTATAATCATACTTGGATCAAGTTATATCTAATGGAATCATTTAAGGAGTTTTAAGATGGGATTTTTTGATTTATTCAAAAAGAAAACAGATGAAGTTCTGGACAAGACCGACATTGATGACAAGATCATGGGCGAAGCAAAGAAGGTATTGGATAAGACCGATGTAGACGAGAAGATAGCAGCAAAGGCCGGCGACATCAAGGCTAAGGCCGAGGATGCTCTCGAAAAGACCGACATCGATGACAAGATCATGGCCAAGGCCGACGAGATCAAAGACAAGGCAGAAGGCGCTCTGGATAAGACCGACATCGACGACAAGATCAAAGCCAAGGCCGACGAACTCAAGGACAAGGCAGAAGACGCCCTCGAAAAGACCGACATAGACGAGAAGATCAAGGCTAAGGCCGACGAAGTTCTCGATAAGACCGACATCGACGAAAAGATCAAAGAAAAGATTGACGAGGTCAAGAAATAATAGAACTGATAGAGTCAAGAAATAGCGACTTGAATGACCCTTCCGGCGGAACCTGTCGGGAGGGCTTTTGTTTGCATGTTGGTATCCGGCTCATTTTTCCCTCGAATGTTGGTTTCCGGCACATTTTCCCCTCGAAAATGTAAACTCCTCTTTTAAAAAAGGATGTTGACATTTTTGCACCTCAAATCACCTTGTTTTCTGGGAAATTATGGCAATTATGCGGCCCTGAGTGTAAACTCCATTATCAGAATAAGTTGTAGACACAAAAATCGTTCATTTTAGTGTCAACTCGTCTCTCACTCCTAGCTGTTTACATTTTGAAGCCAAAAATCAGCTCTTATCTCATGTAAAAGCAACGTTTCAGTGTCAATATTCTCTTTGTAAAAATCCTTTTACACTGGCCAGCTCTTTTAAGGCCATGTAAAGGCAATGATTCCATGTAAATGGAAAAATTTGGTTGACATCCAAGCGGCCTCCTGTTAGTATAATTACCATATATTGGGAATAATGGGAATTAAATGAAACTGAACAGGGAGGATAATCAAGATGATCAGAAGTGTTGGAAGCAGTCCACGGAGAATGACAGTAGCTGTTGTGATTTTTATTCTGGTACTAGGCGGATATATGTCAGCTGCCGGAATCGTTTTTGCACAGGAT
>CADBRY010000059.1 GCA_902797195.1 uncultured Eubacteriales bacterium | reverse complement strand
GAACTCTGCGACAGGCTTATCCGTGAGACCGGGGTTCTCTTTACACCGGGTGAATGCTTCGAGATGGAAGGCGCCGTGAGGATCGGATATGCCTTCGACTCTAAAGTCCTCAAGAAGGGTCTTGATCTGTTCGCGGAGTTTCTGAAGAAAATCGATTGATCCCCGCATGCTCCGGAACAATATTATTCGACCGTCTCTTATTACAAATCAAAGTCGGAATCTTTTCGTCCGTCTTTTGCAATTAGGTTTCTGAGCAGCTTCAGGTCCAGTTCCACGTCCATGATGTCTTTGTCGTAGAGTTCCTCCAGCATGATCTCAAAGGCTCTTTCAGTTACATCAAGAGTTTCCGTGAGCTCGCCTTCGATGTCGGAGATGTCTCTGTCTGTGGCGTTGCCTTCTTTGATGTCCTTGTACTTGCTGAGCACGTTGCACAGGATGGGAAGATAATATTCGAAGAAGGACCTTGCATCGCCGGCCAGTTTGGGATTCTCATTGGTTCGGTTGAAGATCCTTTCCGTCATGTCGATGATGACCTTCATGCTGTCGATGTCGGTCTGACGGGTCAGGGCCTTGCCGGAATCCCTCAGTTCCTTAAGGTAACACGCCTTGGCGTTGACAGGCTTGCCGCACTCCCAGCAGCACATGGATTCCTTTCTGAGTTTTGTATCACAGTATTGGCACTTCATTTTATTGTTTCCTTTCCGCTTGCCGCAATCGGGTCTGCGAGCCGAGCCGCCCCATCAGTATATGTACAAATCCCTGACCTTGCCTTTGTCAAAATAAACGGTGAAGTCCGAGTCGTAGTATTCGTCGTTATAAGTCCAGTCATAGGTTTTCTCCAAATTGCCGTCGGAGTTGGATGAGGATTCCTTCAGTATTCCCTCCACTCCCAGAAAGGCAACCACCTGCTCATATGACATTCCCGGTTTGACGGCGGCTTCGATCTCGGCTTTTGTCTTCTTTGTCTTCGCCTTTTTTTCTTTCGACAGATTTTCGTATATCTCCTCCCCGTCGATCACATTCCGTTCCGAGAAATGGTCGCACTTCTTGGTTTTTGTATCGATAAAAACATTCACTTCCGAATAGAGCAGTCCCTTATCGATGTACTCTCCCGGCCACACATAGGAAGTATATCCCCAGAAGGCGTTGCCGAAGACCCCGTCTTTGTAGCCCTTCCCAAGCTCATCCTTTATCTGCTCGTATGTCAGCCCCTCTGAGATATTGGCGTATTCTTCGGCACTGACCCGGTTGCTTTTATGATAAATGTCCGGCTCGAAGTACAGGTCTTTGACCCAAAATATATTCCAGGCCACCACAGCAAGGATAAGAACGCACGCCGCTATCACAATCCTTCTGATGAACCTGCGTTTCTTTGCCATTGCACGTTCCTGAGTCTCCCGGGCCGCCCGCTGCTCATAGGTCTCCCTGAGGATCCTGGTGCCGCAAATGTCGCAGTATTTGGCATGGGCCGGCAGATCCGCACCGCACTTCTTACATTTCATCTTATTTCCTCTATCACTCTATCAACATTTCCTGCAGGGCATCGGTGGTCAAGGACAATTCCCCGTCATTAAATGACAAGGGGACGATCCACTCTTCTCCGTCCTTCTTTCTGATGCATTTCCATACGTAACTTGAGTGGACCGATTCGTCGGCCTCGCGATACCCCTTGCTTCCCTTCGAATGTATATATCTGCTCTCGGAAGTCTGTACTCCGTCACCACCCAGGATGGAGGCGACTTCGCTGTAGGACATGCCCTCCTCAAGACGCTTTAATTGCTTTTTCCTCACCACGGGAGCATCCAGATTCGCGTAATCCCGTTTGTCCAGTATCTCGTCATATTTTCTGGCCTGCTCGCCAAAAACCACATTGTTCTCATCTATGGACGAAAGTGTCTTATCTTCCTTCCGAAACGTAGCGTCCATACGATAATCAAAAGGGTCGCCCTCATAGTATTCTCCCGGCCAGCCGTACTCGATGGAGTATTCGCTTTCATACATGACCTTGCCTTTGCCGCCGATGATCTTCTCGACCTCCTCAAGAGTCATATCGATCTTGATCTTCTCAAATTCCTCAGGCGTAATTGTGGCCTCCACATCCGCCAGGCTGTTTTCTTCCGTGATACGTTCGTTTTCCTTTTCCAGCCATTTCAGCCAAAGAAAAAAACCACCGACCAAAGCCAGCACGACGCACAATACAATGATCAGAATGATCCATTTTTTTCGAGCTCGTTTTTTAAGATATTCCTGATGCTCCGGTGTGGAGCACGGGGTCCCGCATATGTCGCAGAACTTGGCTCCCTCTATTAATTTTTCTCCGCAGTTAGAACACCTGATGACAGGCTCCTTTCATTAAACCGAACGCATCTCTATTACTTTTTGGGTTATCCTGTATTCGCTGCGACTTGATGCGACTTGAGCGCAATAGTCCAGAGTCTCTTGCAGTTTGCTGGCGAGGTTGACGACCTCCGTATAGATGAGGGGATCGTCCGTACTGACCGTAAGTTCGATCCTGTCGGGATGTATAGTCATCTTCTTGATGGCTTCGTGCTTCATATTTTCCAAACGCTGCCGTTCGGTACTGTAATTGTCAGGGTCGAACAGAAGCAGCGAATTCCTGTCCTTTGCAACATTGACTTCATCGGCGAGCCTGAGTATTGCGGCGAGGAAAGGCAACGCAACGGTGTTGCCATTCTCCAGGGTCAGTTTCTCAGGGTACTCGTCCTCATTGAACAGATCCACCTTCCGATGTCCCCGTGTGATCTGCACGATAGCCTGCATATGTGCTTCACTTGGGAAGTCAAAAATATGTTTATATTTCCTCACGAAACAGCCGGAAAATTCATTGTGAAAGGCACGGACTACATTCTGCATATCGTTGCCTTTCCCCTTATTAAAATAGTCACCAAAATCGATTTGATCGCAGAACTCCGGGTAATCTTTTTCTGAGATGCCCATGCCTATGTCATGAAGATAACAGCTCATAAGGAGCAGATACAATTCATCTCCATTCAGCCGGTCGACAGTGTCTTTTCCCATTATATGATTGCAGTAATCTATGATCGATGCCGAGTGGGCTTCTGAATGATCTGTGAATTCCGGAAACAAAGCTGTATAGTTGGAAAGAAGTCTTGGCAAAGCAAACAAGGATTCTGAAAAGCGTCGGTGCAATTCCGGATCCAAACTGCGAAGCCTTG
>CADBRY010000058.1 GCA_902797195.1 uncultured Eubacteriales bacterium | reverse complement strand
GGACTTGATTTTACAGAAGTTGAGCATGCGCGTTCGGTGGCAAAAAAGATTGCCGGACAGGTGCAGGACTTCGTGGAAGACTACACTACCGTGGCTGTGGAGCGTACATTGTGCCGCTTCCTCGGCATCGACGGTGTCGATGAAAACGAGGTTCCCATGCCCAATGTTGTGGTGGAAGAGCTGAAGAGCAAAGGATTGCTTGGCGAAGGAGTGATGTTTTATGTGGGCAACGCGATGGTGGAAACCGGCAAGAATCCGCAGGAAATTGCAGAGGCCATCGCTGCAGGTAAGCTTGATATCACCAAGCTGCCTGTCCATTCGAAAGCAGAGATTGACAAGGCTTTGCAGCCGGTGATTGAGAAGACCATAGAGCGAGTGAGGGGAAACCGTCTGCGTCGCGAGAAGTACATCGAGACTATCGGCGAGGGCTCCAAGCCCTATCTGTACATCATCGTCGCTACAGGCAACATCTACGAGGATGTGGTGCAGGCCCAGGCCGGTGCCCGTCAAGGTGCCGACATTATCGCCGTCATACGCACCACGGGTCAGTCGCTGCTTGATTACGTGCCCTATGGTGCCACCACCGAAGGTTTCGGCGGCACTTTCGCTACTCAGGAAAACTTCCGCATCATGCGCAAGGCCCTTGATGAGGTGGGCGAGGAGGTGGGACGCTACATCCGCCTCTGCAACTACTGCTCGGGTCTTTGCATGCCGGAAATCGCCGCCATGGGTGCACTCGAAGGCCTCGACGTGATGCTCAACGATGCACTCTACGGCATCCTGTTCCGCGACATCAACATGCAGCGTACGCTGATTGACCAGTATTTCAGCCGCATCATCAATGGTTTCGCAGGTGTCATCATCAACACTGGCGAGGATAACTACCTCACCACCGCCGACGCATACGAAGAGGCCCACACCGTACTGGCATCAGACTTCATCAACGAACAGCTGGCCTTCATGGCCGGTCTGCCCAGCGAACAGCAAGGTCTCGGCCACGCCTTTGAGATGGACCCCATGCTTGAGAACGGCTTCCTCTACGAGTTGGCACAAGCTCAGATGCTGCGCGAGATATTCCCCAACGCACCGCTGAAGTACATGCCACCCACAAAGTATATGACGGGCAATATTTTCAAAGGCAATGTACAGGATGCACTCTTCAACATGATCGCCATATGGACGGGACAGTCTCTCCAACTGCTGGGAATGCTTACTGAGGCTATACATACGCCCCATATGCACGACAGGTATCTTTCCATAGAAAACGCAAAGTACATATTCAACAACATGCGCGATCTGGGTTCGGAGGTATCATACAAGGAGGGAGGCATCATCCAGAGCAGAGCACAGGAAGTGCTTGATAAGGCTGACAAGATGCTGTCCGAAATCGTTGAAGAAGGTCTGTTCTCCACTATAGAGCAGGGAAAATTCGGCGGCGTCAAACGTCCCAGAGACGGCGGAAAAGGATTGGAAGGCGTATGCGTCAAGGATGAAGAGTACTTCAATCCCTTCATTCCTCTCATGTTAGGAGGTGCGAAATAATGGCAGAACAATGCGTACAGAACACGGCGGTAGCTCAGGTGGATCTGACCAAGGTAAAACCCTACGGAGACACTCTGAACGACGGAATGACTGAAGTTGCCTTCACACTGCCCGTACCCTACGGAGACGAGGCTGATGAAGCGGCAAGACTCCTGGCAAAGCAGATGGGACTTGATGAGCCCAATGTGGTCTACTCCAAGGCCATGACGGAAGGATATACTTTCTTTGTAGTATACGGCAAGTGCCAGCACACCGTGGACTACACCACCATCAAGGTCGCCAAGGTTGAAGTGGATGTTATGGACAGACTGGAATGTGCGGAATACATCAAAGAGAACATCCGCCGTCCGGTGGTCATAGTGGGTGCCTCCACGGGAACGGACGCTCACACTGTGGGTATAGACGCCATAATGAACATGAAGGGCTTCCACGGTCACTTCGGTCTGGAGAGATACGAGGGGATCGAGGCCTACAACATGGGATCTCAGGTACCCAATGAGATCCTCATAGAAAAGGCAAAGGAAGTGGGGGCGGATGCCATACTGGTATCTCAGACGGTAACTCAAAAAGACATCCATATCCAGAACCTTACAAACATGGTTGAGCTTCTTGAAGCGGAGGGAATGCGTGACAAGGTTATCCTGGTCTGCGGCGGCCCCCGTATATCCCACGAGCTTGCCCAGGAACTGGGTTACGATGCAGGCTTCGGCCCACACAAATACGCCGAAGATGTTGCCTCCTTCGTGCTTACGGAGATAGTGGAAAGAGGCATGGTCTGAGGACCTTATAGGGACCATATATCATCAGTGGTATAGCAGAAGTCAAAGAGCCACGACATATTGTATGTCATGGCTCTTTTTGATATAATCGATAGGGAAGACCCCCCCCGCCAGCCTATGGAAGGGGATATCATAAATAACCAAGGAGGGATAGGCATGATTACATGTCCAAATTGCGGTGCGGAAATAAACGAAGAAGCAAAATTCTGCAGAAAATGCGGTACAAAAATAACGAATGGATCATATCAGTGGGGACCGCCCCTTGGATCGGACAATGAAGAAGCTGAGCCCATGATGCCGGTGCGCGTTGAAGCCAAGGGCGAAGAGATAGAAAAGTATGATGAGCAGTCCCAATACGGATACGACGGGGAAAGCGTTATCCCTCCATGGGATCATACCCACGAATTCGATCCCGAGGACATATCAAAGAACAAAATCACATCAATGGCCGGATACGTGATGGGACCAATTGGCATAATAATCGCCCTAATAGCTTCCCAGAATTCTCCCTTTGCGGGATTCCATATGCGCCAGGCACTCAAGTTCAGCATACTGGAATCCATAGTGGGGATAGTGATGATCCTGCTCTGCTGGACATTCATAGTTCCCATTGCGGGAAGCATATTCATCATAGTCCTTCTTGTGCTCAGGATCATTGCCTTTATATCACTCTGCAAAGGCAAGGCGGTAGAATCACCCATACTCAGAAGCATAGGTTTCCTGAAATAAAGGGCCGGGATAAGAATAAAAAGAGAGGCAAATCCACTGCCCGAAGATGAGCCTGATATGGTAGAATAGAGTGCGGGTTTGTTGCTGTTATTTTGGGGAACTGGAATCTGTTATGAGTCTGAAACTGGAGTACGATCTGACAATTGAACAGACGCAGAAACTGGTGATGACACCTGAGCTTATTCAGGCCATCAAGATTCTCCAATTCAACATTCAGGAACTGGAATCCTACGTCCAGAACGAGATCCTGGAAAACCCGGTTCTTGAAAAAGACGAGGTGGCCGAAGAAGAGGAGATCCCTGCGGGACAGCCGGAGCCGGATCCCATCGACTGGAAGGAACACATAAGGGAAAACGCATACGGAGACGGAGATTTCAGGCAGTGGAAGGAAAAGAAAGAAGAGAACTCCGACATACTGGAAAGGTATGTGGCCGATGAGACCACCCTGCCGGATCACCTGCTCTTTCAGTTGCAGTTCATGGCGAAGTGCGGCGAGATACACGACATAGGAAAGTATGTGATAGAGACCCTGGACGACAATGGGTATCTGACTCTTTCGGCGGAAGAAATTGCGGCAAATATATCGGCAGATGTGGATAAGGTCAAAGCGGCCATCAAGCTGATACAGAAGATGGATCCTGCGGGAGTGGGAGCATCCGACATCAAAGAGTGCCTTATAATACAGCTGAAGGCTCTGGGGATGCTTACGGAGGACCTGGAGACTCTGATAAAAGACCATCTTGAAGATCTGGGAGACAACAGGCTTGGAGTCATAAGCAGGGAAATGGGGCTGCCTGTTCCCCGCATACAGGAGCTGGGGGATGTGATCAGGACTCTGGAGCCCAAGCCCGGGCGATCCTTTGCGGGAGGAAGTGAGCCCAGATATATAATCCCGGATATTTTTGTGGACAGAACAGAGGAGGGCTACTCCGTAAGAGTAAATGAAAGCAGCACCCCCAGTCTCAGAGTGAGTTCCTATTACAGGAGCCTTCTGGGGAAGGCGGAGGATGACAAACAGTTGGAAGAGTATCTTTCAAACAAAGTTAACTCAGCCATGTGGCTGATACGCAGTATCGACCAGAGAAAGCATACAATAAAGAGCGTTGCCGAGGCTATCGTTGAACATCAAAAGGAGTTCTTCGATAAGGGCAGCAGGTATATGAAGACCCTGACCCTTAAAGACATAGCAGATGAGGTGGGGATACACGAGTCCACCGTATCCCGGTCAATCAACGGGAAATACCTCCAGTGCTGTCACGGTGTTTTCGAACTGAGACATTTCTTCTCCGCGGGAGTATCCGACAGCAGCGGCCAGGGGATATCGTCCAGCAGCGTAAAGGAATTTATAAGAGAAATAATCGAAAATGAAGATACGTCAAAACCATACTCGGATCAGGCCATCGTAGGCATGCTCAACGAGAAGGGGCTGACTATCTCAAGAAGGACAGTTGCCAAATACAGAGACGAGATGCACATACTTTCATCGTCCAAGAGGAGAAGGTACTGACTTCCTTTGATCAGGTATCGTTTCCGCGCAAGCGGATAGATATAAAAAACTAAATCAATGTTGTTTTATCAGGAGGATTAAAATGGCTACTAAAGTAGGAATCAGCGGATTTGGTCGTATTTCACGTCTTGCAATCAGAGCATCGCTCGATATGCCCGATATCGAGATCGCAGGTATCAATTATCGTAATGCGGATCTTGAATATCTTGAATACATGCTGAAGTACGATTCTGTGTTCGGACGTTTTCCGGGAGAACTGGGCACATATGAAGGAGGCCTTGTGATCGACGGAAAAAAGGTCCCTGTTTACAGCGAATCAAATCCATCAATGATTCCATGGGGAGAATGCGGAGCGGAATATATCGTGGAAGGCACAGGTGCATACAATACGGCGGAGAAGGCACAGCCTCATCTTGACGCCGGTGCAAAGAAGGTCATCATCACAGCTCCCGCAAAGGACGATTCACCAACATTCGTGTGCGGTGTAAATCTGGACAAATACACGTCCGACATGAACGTGGTGTCCAACGCTTCGTGTACGACTAACTGTCTGGCACCTCTGTGCAAGGTTCTCGAAGACAACTTCGGGATCGAGATGGGCCTCATGGCTACCATACACGCTGCCACATCCAAGCAGGTGACCGTTGATAAGAGAAATATGAAGGACTGGAGGATCGGCCGTTCGGCATTCAACAGCATTATACCCACCACCACGGGAGCGGCAAAGGCTGTTGCCAAGGTCATCCCCTCTCTCAAAGGCAAGATGACAGGCTTCGCCTATCGTGTTCCCACAAACGATGTTTCCGTAGTGGATCTTAACGTCATGCTGAAGACGCCCACCACACTGGAAGAGATCAATGCCGCCATGAAGAAAGCATCTGAAGGCGAACTCAAGGGAATACTGGAATATGTGGAGGACAAATGTGTCACCATCGACTTCGTAGGGGATACCAACACATCCATATTTGACGCAACCATGGGAATAGCTTTGAACGACAAGTTCTTCAAACTGATCGCATACTATGACAATGAATATGGATATGCAACGAAGGTCCTGGAGCTGATAAGACATATGTACAGTGTCGACCACAAATAGGGTGAAGTAAAATCATCAAAGGAGATAATGATCAAAATGAAGAAAACTGTAAGAGATATAGATGTATCCGGAAAACGCGTGCTTGTTCGCTGCGACTTCAATGTTCCAATGCAGGATGGAGAGATCACCGACGATATTCGCATACGTTCGGCGCTTCCCACCATCCAGTATCTTGTGGAGCATGACGCGAAGGTAATACTCATGTCACACATGGGAAGACCCAAGGGAGAACCCAAACCTGAGTTTTCACTCCTTCCCGTGGCGGACAGGCTGACGGAGCTTTTGGGACAGGATGTTCTCTTCGTTCCATCGGATCAGGTGGTGGATGAGCACGTTGCGGATGCGGCGGCTGCCCTTCCTGAGGGACAGGTGATGCTCCTGGAGAACACCCGTTACAGAGCGGAAGAAACCAAAAACGAAGAGCCCTTTACCAAGCAGCTTGCGGAGCTGGGAGAGATCTTCGTAAACGATGCCTTTGGCACAGCCCACAGAGCCCACTGCTCCACCGCGGGGCTTGCTCAGTACATGCCTGCGGTATCCGGTTTCCTTATTGAAAAAGAAGTGAAATTCCTGGGTGACGCCCTTGACGATCCCAAGAGACCTTTCGTTGCCATAATGGGCGGCGCCAAGGTGGGAGACAAGATCCCTGTCATCGAGAATCTTATGAAAAAAGTCGATACCATCATCATCGGTGGTGGCATGAGCTACACCTTCTTCAAGGCCATGGGTCTTGAAATCGGCACATCCATACTTGATGAGGAAAGCATCGATCTTGCAAAGTCACTTATGGATAAGGCCCGTGAGCAGGGAGTGGAAATGCTTCTGCCTGTTGATGCAGTGTGCGCGAAGGAATTCTCAAACGACAGCCCAAAGGAAGTGTTCGCCAGAGAAAACATCCCTTCGGATATGATGGGAATGGATATAGGGCCTGAGACCATCGAGCTTTTTACAAAGGCAATAGAGCAGGCGGAAACCATCGTGTGGAACGGACCCTGTGGCGTATTTGAGATGCCTTCCTTCGCAGAGGGAACAAAGGCGATCGCCGCAGCCCTTGCCGAGAGCAAGGGGACTACCGTAATAGGCGGAGGAGATTCCGCCGCTGCGGTAGAGCAGTTTGGCTTTGCCGATAAGATGACCCACATATCCACCGGCGGAGGAGCATCCCTTGAATTTCTCGAGGGCAAGGAGCTGCCGGGTATCGCATGTCTGGAGGATAAGTAATGAGGATCCCATTTATAGCCGGCAACTGGAAGATGTTCAAGACCGAGGAAGAATCCGTTGCCTTTGCAGAAAAATTCAAAGAGCTCTATCAGGGAACAGACGTAAGAGCCGCCATATGCGCACCCTTCACTGACCTTCGTGCACTCAAGGAGGCTTTTGAGGGAACGGCCATAGGAGTGGGCGCTCAGAATGTCCACTTTGCCGACGAAGGTGCCTACACGGGAGAGATATCCGTGAAGATGCTCCAGGAGATCGGCGTGGACTACTGCATAGTAGGACACTCTGAGAGAAGACAGTATTTTGCCGAGACGGATGAGACGGTGAATCTCAAACTCAAGAAACTGCTCGAGGGTACCATAAGCCCCATTCTGTGTGTGGGAGAAAGTCTGGAGCAGAGAGATTCAGGCAAGCTCTTCGATGTTGTGAAGAACCAGCTGGTGGAAGACCTGAAGGATATCCCTTCCGGGGATATTCAGCGTATAGTCATTGCGTACGAGCCCATATGGGCCATAGGCACAGGCAGGACGGCGACTCCCCAGCAGGCGGAAGAAATGTGCGCCTTCATCAGGCAGACTCTAATTGAGATGTACGATGAAGAAACTGCGGATCAGGTCATACTCCAATACGGAGGAAGCGTTAAGCCGGCAAACGCATCGGAGATCATGAACATGGATGAGATCGATGGAGCATTGGTTGGCGGAGCCTCCCTGAAAGCGGAGGACTTTATGGCCATCATCGATTTTTGATGAGGGATAGTTTTTCACAAGTTAGTGGTAGGAGATAATTAACGGGAGGATAAGAACATGTCTTACATTGGAGATGTAGTAGCCAGAGAGGTGCTGGATTCCAGAGGAAATCCAACGGTCGAAGTGGAGATCCTGCTTGACGACGGATGTCAGAGCAGAGCCATCGTACCGTCGGGTGCTTCCACGGGAGCACATGAGGCGGTGGAGCTGAGAGACGGAGACGAGTCCAGATATCTGGGAAAGGGAACAGAGAAGGCGGTCAGCAACGTCAATGACGTTATAGCGGATGAGATCATCGGATGGGAAAGTACGGATCAGACCGGTCTTGACAAACTGCTTATCGAACTTGACGGAACCGAGAACAAAGGCAACCTGGGCGCCAACGCCATTCTGGGCGTATCCATGGCCAATGCCAGAGCGGCTGCAGATTCATGCGGACTTCCGCTTTTCCAGTATTTGGGAGGAATCAACGGCAAGGTGCTGCCCGTTCCAATGATGAACATACTCAACGGAGGAGCTCACGCAGACAACACCGTTGATATCCAGGAATTCATGATAATGCCCGTAGGAGCGAAATCCTTCAGGGAGGCCCTCCGTATGGGAGCCGAGATATTCCACAACCTTAAAAAGATCCTGAAGGAAAAAGGCATGAACACCGCAGTAGGCGATGAAGGCGGATATGCTCCCAATCTTTCAACAAACGAAGAAGCTATACAGGTAATACTGGAAGCGGTGAAAAAAGCGGGCTACGCTCCGGGCGAGGACATAAGGATCGCTTTGGACGTTGCGGCAAGCGAATTCTACGATGCCAATGAGAAAATGTACAAAATGACCGGCGAAGGAGTGGAGAGAACCGCTGAAGAAATGATCGAATACTACAAGATGCTCTGCGGCAAGTATCCCATAATCTCCATCGAAGACGGACTGGCAGAGGATGACTGGGAAGGCTGGAAACTGATGACAAAGGAACTTGGAAACAGCATTCAGCTTGTTGGAGACGACCTCTTCGTGACAAACACTGAGAGACTTAAAAAAGGAATCTCAGAGGGTGCGGCCAATTCCATTCTGATCAAGGTCAACCAGATCGGAACCCTAACAGAAACCTTCGATGCCATCGAGATGGCGAAAAAGGCGGGTTATACCGCGGTGGTATCCCACAGAAGCGGTGAGACGGAAGACACTACCATCGCGGACATAGTCGTTGGACTCAATGCGGGACAGATCAAGACCGGATCGGCATCAAGGACCGACCGTATCGCCAAGTACAATCAGCTCCTCAGAATAGAGGAACTTCTGGGAGAATCCGCTGAGTATGCGGGAATGTCGGCTTTTTATAACATTGTAAAATAAAAAGCTTATCCTTGATTTATGATTTACGCTGTGATATACTACGCGAGTTAGAAAACAAGGAGGAATGATAACATGAGTTTGGCTCTCAAGATAGTTTTGCTGATCGCTAGTATTATACTCATTATCAGCATATTGCTTCAGTCCAGCAACAGTGCGGGTCTGTCCGGTTCCATCGGAGGCGGCGCCGAGCAGTTGTTCGGAAAGAAGAGGAGCTCCGGATACGACGCGATCCTGAGCAAGATTTCCACTGTCACAGCGATTCTGTTCATTGTTATTTCACTGGTGCTTGTAGCTATTGAGTGATTTGCGGAGAGCAGTCTGTTATAGAACAATAATATTCGTTTAGATAGTGTTTAAGAGGTGTCGTCAAGATACCTCTTAAACGCGTTAATGACATAAGCGCGTTAGTTGTTTAAGGAGGTAAAATCAAATGAAACTTTTAGCGCTGATTGCACTATGTGCGGCAGTACTGGGCCTGGTCGTAGCGGTGTTTTTAGCAACGTGGATCAGGAAATCACCTGCGGGAAATGATAGGATGAGAGAAATCTCCGGATTCATCAGAGAAGGAGCATTCGCATTCCTTAAGAGAGAGTACAAGATAATGGCGATAGTAATCGTGGTATTGGCTCTCCTTATCGGATTCGGACTTCAGAGCGTAACGACTGCTATTCTCTATGTATTTGGCGCACTGCTCTCGGTACTTGCAGGATTCTTCGGTATGAACGTTGCCACACTTGGAAACGTAAGGACCGCAAATGCGGCAAGTCAGTCGGGAATGAACAGCGCACTCAAGATCGCATTCCGTTCCGGAGCAGTTATGGGACTTGCAGTTTCAGGTCTCGGACTTTTCGGACTCTCAGTGATCGTTGTTGCCCTTGACCTTGGAACAGTGGTTCAGTGCGTCACCGGATTTGGATTTGGCGCATCATCCATGGCTCTCTTCGGACGTGTGGGCGGCGGTATATACACCAAGGCAGCAGACGTTGGTGCCGACCTTGTCGGTAAGGTAGAAGCAGGTATCCCCGAAGACGATCCCAGAAACCCGGCTGTTATCGCCGACAACGTTGGAGACAATGTTGGTGACGTCGCAGGTATGGGATCCGACCTTTACGAATCATATGTAGGATCCATCATCTCAGCCATCACCCTTGCTGCTGTGGCAGCGGGAGCATCCGGCGGAGTCTTTGATGAAGCAACGGCTGCCATATTCCCGCTGATCATGGCTGCGGTAGGTATCCTTTCTTCCCTTATCGGTATCTTCCTGGTAAGAGGAAAAGAAGGATCTGACCCCGCTAAAGCCCTTAACCTGGGTACATATATTGCCAGCGGATGCGTGATTATAGTTTCAATAATCCTTTCAAAGGCAATGCTGGGAAGCTATGCTTTCGCTATTGCCATCATCGCGGGACTTGCGGTAGGCGTTGCCATCGGTAAGATAACCGAGATCTACACATCCGATGCATACGGATCGGTAAAGAAGATCGCAGAACAGTCTCAGACAGGATCCGCGACGACTATAATCAGCGGACTGGGCGTAGGAATGATGTCGACCGTATGGCCCATCATCTGCATAGCCATCGGAATCTTCGCTGCATACTATGCATCAGAAACCGTTGGTGAAGGAATGGGTATGTACGGTATCGCACTGGCAGCTGTGGGAATGCTTTCAACCACAGGTATGACAGTTGCCGTTGATGCCTATGGTCCTGTTTCCGACAACGCCGGCGGAATCGCCGAGATGGCTGAACTTCCTCACGAGGTAAGAGAGATCACAGACAAACTGGACTCCGTAGGAAACACCACAGCCGCTATCGGTAAGGGATTCGCTATCGGATCGGCTGCACTGACAGCTCTGGCACTGTTCGCATCATATGCGGCGGTAACGGGTCTTTCGGCTATCAGCCTCCTTAACCCAATTGTAATCATAGGCCTCTTCATAGGAGCAATGCTTCCCTTCATGTTCTCCGCATTCACAATGAATTCGGTGGGCAGAGCGGCCAATCAGATGATAGAAGAAGTAAGAAGACAGTTCAGAGCTGATGACGGCATCCTGGCAGGAACCACAAAACCTGACTATGCACACTGCGTTGACATCTCAACACAGGCAGCTCTTAAAGAGATGGTAGTGCCTGGTCTTATGGCTGTTATAGCACCTCTCGCCGTAGGCATCATACTCGGACCTGAAGCCCTCGGCGGAATGCTGGCAGGAGCTCTGGCGGCAGGCGTGCTCCTGGCTCTGATGATGGCTAACGCCGGCGGAGCATGGGACAATGCCAAGAAATTCATCGAAGGCGGACACTATGGCGGTAAGGGCTCAGATGCTCATAAGGCAGCTGTAGTTGGCGACACCGTAGGCGATCCTTTCAAGGATACATCCGGTCCGTCCATCAATATCCTTATCAAGCTCATGACCATCGTATCCGTTGTATTTGCACCTCTCTTCGTGCACATCGGAGGACTCCTGGGCTAAACAGAATAACACATTAATAATGAGCTGCCCCACATAACGCAGGGCAGCTTTTTTTTTACGCATGAAGTATCGTTATAATCGAAACAGGCAAGATTTATCGCTTGCGCCAGAAGCCTCTGGTGAACAGGACTATTACAGTGAAGAGTTCCAGCCTTCCTGCGATCATCAGGAAGCACATGTAAAGCTCGATCAAAGGATGGAAACCGGGGAATTCGTTTATTGCATGAGAGTGGGTGATGGCGGTGCCTGTGTTTGAAAGCATTGCCATAGCCGTCGTAAGCCCTGTTTCCATATCATCCCCCTGAAGAGAGAGTATCAGGGCGGTGATAACTATGAGGACCGCATAGGTCAAAAGAAAAACGGTGATTCCCGATACTACCGGAGCCGAGACGGCATTTCTGCCCAGCTTGATGGCTACCACCGATCTTGGATGTATTCTTCTGGTCATTCCTCTCATCATCATTTTGAACATGACCAGTATCCTCACGACCTTGACTGAACCTGCGGTGGATGCGGAGCAGCCGCCTATGATTATCAGGGTCAGGAAAACCAGCTGACATGTTGCCGGCCATACATAGCTGAGAGAGCTGAAGTAGCCGGCGGTGCTGGACATGAATGATGAGTGTACAAAGGATGTACCAATAGCTTCAAGAAGTTCCATGTCTGACTGGGTCATAAGGCTTATGGTACAAAGCAGGGTAGAGATTCCTATTATTATGAGAAAAGCTCTCAGTTCTATATCCTTGAGGATCTCCATTATCCTGCCGGTATACAGATAGTAGTAGAGCATGAAATTTACCGGTGCCAGAATACAGAAGACTGCCATGATCATCTCAATATATGTGCTGCCGTAGGCGGCGACACCCGTTGGATCCGCACAAAGACCTCCGGTGCTGACGCATCCCAGAGTGTTGATAACGGCGTCATAGAGAGACATTTTTCCCGAAACCATAAGAAGAGCAAAGGCCAGTATGGTAAAGGAAAAGTAGGTCAGATAAAGGGCTCTTGAGGAGCTGCTGATCCTGGATGTGATCTTCTGGTAAACAGGTCCGGGAGTCTCGGCTCTGGCGATAAACTGTCCGCTTATTCCAAGAGCGGGGAGTATTGATATAACGAATACCAGGATCCCCATGCCTCCAAGCCAGTGGCTGAGGGCCTTCCACAGAAGCAGGCTTTTGTTGTGGATCCCTCCGGCAATTACCGTGGCACCCGTAGTTGTGAATCCCGATGTGGATTCAAAAAAAGCATCTACGAATCCGGTTGTTTCTCCGCTGAGATAATATGGGAAAGCTCCCGCAAAGGAGGCCAGAAGCCAGCAGAGGGTCACTACCAGGTATCCGTCCCGGGATCTGAAACCCGAGCTGTCGGATTTCAGAAAAAGGGAAACCAGTATTCCGCAGATCAGCAGGATCGGAGCACACAAACGAAAAGCGTGAGCTGCGTTTTCGTCCCGGGTGACCTCTGCATAGAGCCAGGGAATGCACATGGCTATTCCTGTTATCAGTATGATGGTGCCGGAGATCTTTACCAGCAGCCTTGTGTTGCTTGTTCTTTCAGCCATCTGTTCCTACGGTGATCCTGTTATCAATAATCCTTCGTCCAGTACTTGGGTATTACCATTACCATAATAGCATATAGCTCCAGCCGCCCGCCTATCATAAGGGCAGTCAGTGTAAGCTTGGAGAAGCTGTTGAACTGAGTGTATATGGAATCGGCTCCCAGTCCGCCGAATCCGTTTCCCGTATTGCACAGACAGGACAGGCCTGCGCTGAAGGACTCGGGCATGGGGTTTCCTGCAAGTGTCATCAGCAGTACTCCAAGAAACAGGGCGGTCATAAAGAGAAATGGCAAAGTGACCGCTCCCGACACCTTATCTCCGGGAAGCACCTGTTTGTTGAGTTTTACGCTTTCTATAAAGTTGGGGTGCAGCCTCATGGTTATGCCGTGGCGAATCAGTTTCAGGGCTACGGCCACACGGACCACCTTAACTCCGCCTCCCGG
>CADBRY010000057.1 GCA_902797195.1 uncultured Eubacteriales bacterium | reverse complement strand
GATCGGTGTGGCATGCGCCATGGCCATCCTTGACAACAATGAACTCGAGCACCCTCCCATTGAAGTGGCATTTACCGTCCAGGAAGAGACGACTTTTGATGGTGCGGAAAGCATCGATGTCAGCGGTTTAAAAAGCCGCCGCATGATCAATCTGGATCACGCCAATGAGCGGGAGCTTATCGTAGGAAGCTGCGGAGGCGTTGGAGTCGAAATGACCATGCCCCTTGACAGATCCGAAGAAATACCCGAGGACTGTAAGGCCTTCCGGGTCTTCCTCACAGGTCTGCGGGGAGGTCACTCAGGAGAAGACATCCACAGAGGCAGAGGCAATGCCATACAGATGCTTGTTCGTGTACTTGAAGACCTGTCCCTTCCTGTGGTCCGTATCACAGGAGGAACCAACAGGCTGGCTATCCCAAGAGAGGCTGAGGCGGTGGTTTTGACCGGGTATGAGGATATCCTTCGAAAGGGCCTGAAATCTCAGGAAGAAACCTACCGAAAAGAATTCGGTGATGCCGCTCCTGACCTGCGTCTGGGGTATGAAAAGACGGAGCTCGGCACGCCCATGACCGGAGAAAGTTTCTCCGCCATAGCTGCCATAATGCGTCTCCATCCCAACGGGATAATGCGAATGAATGAAAACTTCAACTGCGTTGAGAGTTCTAACAACATCGGCATTATATCCGCCGAAGAGGACCGGCTGAAACTTGTATCGGAGATCCGTGGAGGTCACCAGAGCACGGTGGACGACATAACAAGAACCATAGAACTTGTGGCCGCCCTCTTCGGGGCAAAAGTCTCCTTTTTTGACAGATATGTTCCATGGGAGTTTTCAGCATCGTCTGAGCTGAGGGAACTTGCAGTGAAAGTTTACAAGGAGCACTTTAACGAAGAGATGCGCCAGCTGGCAGTTCACGCCGGGCTGGAATGCGGATTCTTCGCAAACAAAATACCGGGAATGGATATCATATCCATCGGCCCCGACTGTGAAAACTTCCACTCTCCTCAGGAACGGGTATCCATATCTTCAACGAAACGGTTTTATCAGTTCCTGACGGGATTACTATCGAAGCTTTAACCTACAACTTGTATATCCCCCGACAAAAGAAGCTGGCCAATCGATACTCGATGCCAGCTTCTTTATTTTCGTTGCTTTTCCTTCTAATCCCTCTGCTTCAGTTTTTCGTTTATAAACAGATCTATGTCTCCGTCCATTACCGCCTGTACATTTCCCACCTCGGCATTTGTTCTGTGATCCTTGACCATAGTGTAGGGCTGGAACACGTATGAGCGTATCTGACTTCCCCAGGTGATCTGGTTGTAGTCTCCTTTAAGCTCGTTCAGAGACTCCTTTTCCTCCTGCTCTTTAAGCTCTATGAGCTTTGACATGAGCATCTTCATGGCGTACTCTCTGTTCTGTATCTGGGAACGCTCATTCTGACAGGTCACCACGATATTGGTGGGAAGGTGGGTGATCCTGACGGCGGAGTCGGTCATGTTGACGTGCTGTCCGCCGGCACCGCTTGATCTGTATGTGTCGATCCTCAGGTCTTCCGGATTGATCTCCACCGTGCTGTCAAATTCGATCTCGGGAGTCACGTCCAAAGACGCGAAGGATGTGTGCCTCCGTCCCGAAGAATCAAAGGGGGATATTCTAACCAGACGGTGAACGCCTTTTTCGGTCTTCAGATATCCGTAGGCATAGTCACCTTCCACAAGGAGGGTTGCGCTCTTGATGCCCGCTTCAGTGTCATCGTTCATATCCATCAGCTTGTACTTGTATCCCCGTTTCTCGCACCAGCGGGTATACATCCGAAAGAGCATGGCCGCCCAGTCCATAGCCTCCGTTCCGCCGCTTCCCGCATGAACGGAAATGATCGCGTTGTTCTTGTCGTACTTGCCGTCAAGAAGAGTTCTCAGCTTCAGGTTTTCAAGATCCTTATCGAGAGAGGCCGCCGACTCGGCCGCTTCATCCGCCATCATTTCCGCAGACTCTGCGTCTCCTCCGGCCTCAGCTTCCTCGGCCATCTCCAGCATGGCTTCAAGGTCGTCCATTCTGTCCGAAATGTCCGAAAGCACTTTGAGGTTGTCCTCGATGGACTTCTTTTCCTTCATTATTTTCTGGGCATTTTCCTGGTCGTCCCAGAAACCTGCCACATTGATCTTTTCGTCGATCTCCTCCATCTGCGCCTTGAGCTTGTCAGGATCGATGGATTTTTCCGCTTCCGACAGCTGCCTTTTAAGCAAAGGCAACTGACCTTTTATTTCATCTATCTGTATCATTGTCTTTCCTCGTTCTCCGGCCGCGTGTTCTCAAAATCCTTCAGGCCTACACCTACGCGTTTCTGCCGCAGCAGTGCTTGTACTTCTTACCGCTGCCGCATGGACAGGGATCGTTTCTTCCAACCTTGGGAGTGTCTCTGCGCACGGTCTCCTGTTTGACTTCTCTGTCCGGTACAGCCGCTCCCGCGGGCGCCGCTTCCATATCCGCTTCAAGTCCCGCGGCCTGTCTGCGAAGGGCTTCCGCTCTGGCTTCGCTGTCGTCGAAATCGTCTTTTCTGGACTCTCCTCTTCCCGTGATGTTGCGACGCTCCGAAGATGTCTTAAGGGTTACGTTGTAACAGAACTTGACGAATTCCTCCTGTATGGAAGCTATCATGAGCTCGAACATGGCGAATCCTTCGTGAGCGTATGCCGCCGCCGGATCCTGTCCTCCAAGTCCTCTGAGACCTATACCGCTTTTCAGCTGATCCATGGCGTCTATGTGATCCATCCACTTGTTGTCCACGACTCTCAGCAGGATCATTCTCTCAACGTCACGAAGCTGCTCCTCGCCGATCTCTTTTTCCTTCTCTTCGTAGAGCTCCTCAAAGTCCTGATAAAGACCTTCCTTAAGGGACTGTTCATCCATGTTCTTAAGATCGTCCAGAGTCTCCGGATCTTCCTTGTCAAACTCCAGAGGCTGGAACTTGTCCGTGATTTTAAGCAGGCCCTTGTTTATGGTTTCAAAGTCCCACTCTTCCGGATACTTTGAAGCTATCACTACCGGATCCACGATCTCGTCGATGAGCTTGCGGGTCATGTTGGAAACATCTTCTCTCAGATTCTCCCCAAAGAGGACCCTCTTTCTCTCGCTGTATATGATCTCCCTCTGCTTGTTCATGACGTTGTCGTACTGGAGAACATATTTACGGATGCCGAAGTTTCTGCCCTCGACTTTTTTCTGGGCGTTTTCGATCTGCTTGGTGATCATGCCGGACTCTATGGCTTCGTCCTCTTCCACGCCCAGTTTATGGACGATGTTCTGCATACGCTCTCCGCCGAAGAGGCGCATAAGTTCGTCCTCCATGGAGATGCAGAACAGAGTCTGTCCCGGGTCTCCCTGACGTCCCGAACGACCTCTCAGCTGATTGTCTATACGACGGGATTCGTGACGTTCGGTACCGATTATGCACAGGCCGCCAAGTTCGATGACCTTGTCCTGTTCCGGTTTTCTTTCCTCTGCGAATTCCTTCAAATATGTCTGGAACTTCTTTCTTATCTCAAGCAGCTCCGGATCGTCGCTCTGTACGAAGCTTGTTGCAAAGGCAATCTGGTCCTCGTCGTAACCCTCTTCCGTCATTTTCTTTCTGGCTTCAAACTCCGGGTTTCCTCCCAGGATGATGTCAGTACCACGACCGGCCATGTTCGTGGCTATGGTTATGGCATTGAGCCTGCCCGCCTCTGCGATTATCTGAGCTTCCTTTTCGTGATGCTTGGCATTCAGAACATTGAAGTTCTTGATCCCGCGCTTTCTCAGCATGTCTGCGATTATCTCGGATTTTTCTATGGATATGGTGCCCACAAGCACAGGCTGTCCGGTCTTATGAGCCGCCTCGACTCTGTCTGCAATAGCCTTGTACTTTCCTTTTTCTGTGGAGTAGACCGCATCCTGCATGTCCTGCCTTATGATCGGCTTGTTTGTGGGGATGACAACAACGTCCATGTTGTAGATGTCGGTGAATTCGCCCTCTTCAGTCTTGGCGGTACCGGTCATTCCCGCTAGTTTCTGATACATTCTGAAATAGTTCTGGAGGGTGATGGTCGCAAGGGTCTTTGACTCGGACTGGACCAGCACATTTTCCTTTGCCTCAATGGCCTGATGGAGTCCGTCACTGTAACGGCGGCCGAACATGAGACGTCCTGTGAACTCATCGACTATGATTATCTCACCGTCGCGCACAACGTAATCCACGTCTCTTTTCATCATGTTCCTTGCCTTCAGGGCCTGCTGAACGTGATGGTTCACTTCCATGTTCTCGGGATCTGAGAAGTTCTCTATCCCGAAGAACTGTTCGCATTTTTCAACGCCGACTTCCGTAAGGGCGATCTGGTTGTCTTTCTCCTCTATGGTGAAGTCTTCTTCTTTTCTCAGTTTCCGCACAAAGTCGTCGGCTGTCTTGTACATCCCCGTGGATTTGTCGCCTTTCCCCGAAATGATCAAAGGTGTTCTCGCCTCGTCGATGAGAATGGAGTCCACCTCGTCGATAATGGCATAGTTCAGCTCCCTCTGCATCATCTCTTCCTTGTAGACCACCATGTTGTCTCTCAGGTAATCGAAGCCGTATTCGTTGTTGGTTCCGTAGGTGATGTCCGCAAGATAGGCGGCCCTTCTCTCCTCTTCGGTTATTCCGTGGATGACGCATCCAACCGTTAGGCCCAGGAATGTATAGAGCTTGCCCATCCATTCCATGTCTCGCTTGGCCAGGTAGTCGTTGACGGTCACCACGTGGACGCCCTTGCCTTCCAGCGCGTTCAGGTATGCCGGCAGGGTAGCGACCAGGGTCTTACCTTCACCGGTCTTCATCTCCGATATCCTTCCCTGATGAAGTACAATGCCGCCGATCACCTGCACTTTGAAGTGCTTCATTCCCAGTGATCTCCATGCGCCTTCCCTGCAGACGGCGAAGGCTTCGGGAAGGATGTCATCGAGGGTCTGTCCTTCGGCAAGTCTCTGTTTGAATTCCTCGGTCTTGGCCCGCAGCTGATCGTCGCTCAGGGCTTCCATCTCCGATTCAAGAGCCATAACTTTATCGGCGATCTTCTCGACTTTTTTTACTTCTTTTTCGTTAAGATCTCCAAAGATCTTCTCCATCAATCCCATACTACTGTTCCTTTCCTGCTAATTATCATTCACGCCTTACTCTGTCGGCTCGGATCTGCGGGAACGTCTGCCGGAGCGATCTCCATCTGCATGTTTGTCACTGTCTTCCGGACTGTCTCCCACTTCCTCGCATACTAAATTGATTTCAATTGCCTTTCTATCGTCGGCCTTTGTCACACGCACCTTAAGGTTCTTGTCGCCTATCTGGGTCTCGAACCTGTCATCCCTTTTGGGAAGATGGTCCAGATTCATCGCCACCCATCCGTTGATAGTGTTGACTTCCTGTATGTCTCCGTCAACATCAAGATAGTCGAATATCTTGGAAACGTTGGCGCTTGCCTGCACCCTGAAACTGCCGTTTTGCAAAGGCAATATTTCCTTGTTTATGACAACGTCGTGTTCGTCGTAAATTTCTCCCACCAGCTGCTCTATGATGTCCTCCATTGTAACAAGACCTTCGGTCCCGCCGTACTCATCGATGACGATTGCCATGTGGGTCTTCATCTGCTGCATCTTCCGAAGGAGGTCGAAGATCTTCATCGTCTCTCCCACGAAGACCACCGGCGTGATGAAGTCGATTATCCTTCTGTCCGTTCCCGCGATCTCGTTGTGGTAGTCCTTCTGATTGATCGCTCCTATTATCCTGTCGATATCCTCTTCGTATACGGGAAGCCTGGAGTATCCCGTTTCCTTGAATATCCGATTCAGCTCCTCCTGGGAACATTCGGTGTCCACCGCTTCCATGTCGGGCCTCGGGGTCATAACGTCTTCCGCAGTCAGTTCATCAAAGGCAATAGCGTTCTGGATCAGTTCGCTTCGCCCAACATCAAGGCTGCCTCCCGTCTCGGCCTCCTCCACCATGGTCTTTATTTCATCGTCGGTTATGGATTCTTTTGCACCCAGGTTGAAGATCTTGATTATGACTTCCTTCCATTTTGTGAAAATGAAATTTACTGGAGTGAGAACCGTCATGAAAAAGCTTATTATGGGAGCTGAGAACATGGCAAATCCTTCGGATTTTTCCTTCGCTATGTTCTTGGGCGTGATCTCACCAAAAACCAGAACGATCACCGTGATCGCAACGGTTGCTATGGCTGCTCCGTGTTTGCCGTAAAGCCCGATGCATATGGATGTTGCGATGGCGGTCATCCATATGTTCACGATATTGTTTCCCACCAATATGGTGGTCAGCAGCTTATCGAATTTTTCGGCCAAAGAAAGAACTCTGTCCGCCTTCACATTGCCATCGGATGACATGCTCTTGAGTTTTATCCGGTTTACGGATGTGAAAGCTGTCTCCGTAGCACTGAAATATGCGGAACAGATGATCAATATTATGATAAGTATTATTTGCCCTGTTAACTCTTCTGACATCTTCTGTTTATATGTATCGACTAAAAAAGACTACTCATAGTCATGATATATCTTTTATGTTCAACTGTCAAAAAACGGACGATGTCAGTTTTGCCTGATAACGTCCGTTTCCCATGCTATTTTTGATGGCTCAAATCAGTCCTGTGTATAAGGAAGCAGAGCTACGATACGAGCTCTTTTGATTGCACGTGTGAGCTCTCTCTGATGCATAGCGCATGTGCCTGTGATTCTCTTGGGGAGGATCTTTCCTCTCTCCGTTACGAATTCCTTCAGCGTATCTACGTCCTTATAATCGATCGTGTTTGTTTTATCTGCGCAGAACTGGCATACTTTTCTTCTTCTCATGCCACCGCGTCTTCTGTTATCCATTGCCATGGTATAAACTCCTTTCAATTAAAACGGAATGTCGTCATCGTCAAGTGTCTGGAAGCCTGCGGGCAGTTCCTGTCCACCCTCGGCGGGCGCGCTCTCAGGAGCAGCTCCGAATCCACCCTCGCCGGACATGCCCCCGGGAGCAGCTCCGAATCCGCCGGGTTCCTGCTGGAATCCGCCCATCGGTGCCTGAGGAGCACTCTGGTCCATCTGTCCGAATCCCTGTCCCGATTCATTTCTCGGCGTAAGGAATTCCACATTATTGGCTACTACATCCGTAGTGTATCTCTTCTGCCCGTCTTTTTCGTAGCTTCCGGTCTGGATACGACCGCTGATCGCAACCTTTCTGCCCTTTGCCAGAAATCTGTCGCAGTTCTCCGCCTGCTTTCCAAAGACAACGATAGGAATAAAGTTAGCGTTGTCTTCCCATTCCTGTGTCTGGGGATTGCGTCTACGCTCGTTTACGGCAATCGTGAATCTGCAGACAGCAGTCTGGTTGCCGCCGGTTGAATATCTGAGTTCGGGATCTCTCGTAAGGTTCCCAATCAATACGACCTGATTCATATTACCCCTGTCTCCTATTTCTCATCTTTATTGACAATGATGTGTCTCATTACGTTGTCGGAGATTCTGAGTCTTCTGTCGAGTTCCTTCGGCAGTGTCGGCTGTGCCTTGAACGTAACGACGACATAGTATCCTTCAGATTTCTTCTGGATCTGATACGCCATCTTTCTCAGGCCCCATTCGTCAACATCGACTACTTCTCCTTCGTTTTCGATGATTCCCTTAACCGCCTCAATAGTGGCTTTCTTGGTCTCATCTTCAAGTGTCGGATCGATGATGAACATCAATTCATAGTTTGTCATAGTGTCACCTCCCTGTGGACTACATGGCGGCAGTTCTCCTGCCGCAAGGATTAGTTTGAAAATACGTGCCTAACTATTATATATTATTTCCCCGCAAAATCAAGGATTTTCTGCACTTCCTCCCCTGCATGCCCCGCGCCCCTGCGATTCACGCCCTGCACTTCTTGTTCACGCCCGCGCACCGGCCCTCCTTGTTCACGCCCGGCACTTCATTGCCTGCTTGCCCTGCGGTCGCCGCTTCATGCCCTGCGCCCCTGCCCTTCCTGCCCTGCTCGCCGCTGGAGCGGCTGTAGTGAAAGTATTGCCTTTGCGGACTTGATACTTTCACATCCCGGAGCGGCTTATGTGAAAGACTTGCCCTTGCGGACTTGATACCTTCACCTCCCGGAGCGGCTTATGTGAGAGACTTGCCCTTGCGGACTTGATACTTTCACCTTCCGGAGCGGCTTATGTGAAAGACTTGCCCTTGCAGGCTTGATACTTTCACTTTTTGGGCCGTTGGAGGTGAAGGAATTGGCTTTGCACAGCCCATTCTTTCACATGACAGAGCGATTGCCGTC
>CADBRY010000056.1 GCA_902797195.1 uncultured Eubacteriales bacterium | reverse complement strand
CGTCATATGCGATGTGGACAAGGATAACGAGAGACTCATATACGAGAGAGAGGTCGACTGCGGTTTTCTCTCCGACGATCCCGTACTGAACATCGAAGCCTTCGATCTTATGGAAGAGTCCTTCATGATAGCTCTTCCCGTGGACCATCCCTATGCAGACAAGAAAAAATTCCCGATCTCAGAGGTCAGGAATTATCCATACATAAAAATGTCATATGACAGGCCCGATTCCGATATATTCGAGACCCTGTTCAGCGGCGGAGCGAAGCCCCGCACAGCATTCACCGCAGACAACGATTTTGCCGCCATGGCAATGGTCAGCCAGGGGCTTGGGATCTGCATCTTCCCCCAGCTTCTGGTCAAGGAGCCCCTGTTTCCAATACGCTGTCTTCCCTTCGATCCTCCCTTTAACAGGACCATCCGGCTGGGAACAAGGGCCGTCAACGACTGTACATTTGCAGCCAGAGAATTTATTAAATGCGCCAGAGAATGGATAGGCGAAAACGACTTCGACCTGCCCACTTCCTGATATCAGTCCGATATCAGTTTTTGAAAGAATGCACCGGTGCCGGTATCCTGCCGCCTCTTGCGATGAACCTGCCGGAATCGAAACTGTTGACTTCCATTATTGGAGCGGATCCAAAAAGTCCTCCCCAGTCGACTATCTCGCCGGCCGTCTTGCCGTATACGGGAATGATGCGCACTGCCGTAGTCTTGTTGTTTATGACTCCTATGGCCGCCTCATCTGCAATGATCGCGGAAATGGTTTCTTCCGATGTGTCACCGGGGATCGCGATCATGTCCAGTCCCACGGAACACACGCTGGTCATGGCTTCAAGTTTATCGAAGGTCAGACAGCCTTCCTGTACCGAACGTATCATTCGCTCGTCTTCGCTTACGGGGATGAAGGCACCTGACAGACCGCCCACATGACCCGAGGCCATTATGCCTCCTTTTTTTACAGCGTCCGTCAGCATGGCAAGAGCAGCCGTGCTCCCATGGGCACCGCAACGCTGCAGGCCCATTACCTCCAGTATCTCCGCCACACTGTCGCCCACCGCGGGGGTAGGCGCAAGGGAAAGATCAAGTATTCCAAAGGGGATGTCAAGACGTGAACTTACTTCCCGTCCGATCAGCTGTCCCGCCCTTGTGATCTTGAATGCAGTCTGTTTGATCACCTCTGCCACCTCGTCCAGGGACGCTCCTTCCATGTCGGATATGGCAGTCTTCACGACTCCGGGACCGCTGACGCCCACGTTTATCACCGCATCCGGCTCTCCCACTCCATGAAAGGCTCCCGCCATAAAGGGATTGTCCTCCACGGCATTTGCAAAGGCAACGAATTTGGCGCAGCCAAAGCTGGCATTGTCTTTGGTCAGCCGGGCCGTCTTTTTTATAAGTCCGCCCATCTTCATTACCGCATCCATATTGATGCCCGATTTTGTCGTTCCCAGATTGATGCTGGAGCACATGTTGTCTGTCTCCGCAAGAGCGTACGGAACAGCTTCAATAAACGCTTCTTCCGCCGCAGTGGCTCCCTTGTGTACCAGAGCTGAAAATCCTCCGATGATGTCAACCCCTACGGCTTTTGCGGCGTCGTCCATTGCCTTTGCATAGAGCATCCAATCCTCTGTGTTATCAGCTCCGGCAAGAGCAATCGGCGTTACGGATATTCTCTTGTTTACGATCTCGATCCCGTAGTCATCGGCCACGGAATCCGCAGTGGCAACCAGGTTCTCAGCCAGAGACGTTATCCTTTCGTACACGGCTTTTGAAGCCTTCTTGTGATCTCTGTCAAAGCAGTCCAACAGGGAGATCCCAAGGGTCGTTGTCCTTATGTCCAGGTTCTCCCTCTCCAGCATGTTTATGGTTTCCAGAACGTCCTTGTAAATGGTCACTTTTCCCTCCGCTTACACTTTGTGCATTGTGTCGAATATTTCTTCTTTCTGGATGCGTATGGACAGCCCATTTTCGGCTCCCATATCCTCCAAAGCATCCTGCAGCTGTCTGAATTTGGTTTTTGATTCATCGATCTTGACAAGCATAAGCATGGTGAAATAATCCTGCATCAGTGTCTGGGTCACATCTTCGATATTTACGTTATATTCGTTTAGAACGCCGGACACCTTGTACATTATGCCCACCTGGTCCTTGCCTATTACGGTTATTATTGCTTTCATATCTCATTCCTTCTCTATCCGTCCGGATACGATCCACGGTGCCGGCTCCCGCTTAAAGACATCTCCGGGGCCAAGTCTGTCGATTCCTATCCTGATAACTTCAGCGTCCTTTATACCTCTCTCCTCAAAGGTGCCCTTGAGTTTTGCCGCCTCTGTGAAATCCAGAGTATATACCACAAGTATCACATTGGGATTTACCTTCATCAGGTAATCTATCTCCTGCTTGAGGGATGCGGATGCAACTATGAATGCTATATCCGGCGCGGGAAGATCCTTCATGCTCTCCTCGTCGATATGATCCAGGATCGTAACATTTCTCAGATCCCAGAACTCCACATTGTCCTCCAGGGCATCTCTCTGTTTGCTGTTGTATTCCACGGCGATGATGGTTCCCTCACTGGCGTGAAAAGCCGCATCGATGGCGATGACCTCGCCTCCCACAACGAATACTGTGTCCTCGGAGTCGATTCTCATTTTGCTCAGTATTATGTTGCGGATCTCGCTTCCCACCTGCTTTGAAGTGACTCTCTGTGTTATGTCCCCAAGACCGCTCTTATTGGTGCTTACGGCATTTGGATTTACCACCAGCATTCCCGCAGAGGCGTTGATGCCCCGGTCGATCATGAATCTCACGTCGTCGTGTTTGATCTCACCCACAGGCTCAGATCCTTCGTTGTACCAGACCTCACAGTCACCCAGTCCCGCATTCCACATTCTGTAGAACACTTCCGTATCTCCCGCTTCCACAAAGGCAAGTACTGCCTTGTGGGATTCCACGGTGGGAATGATATTCATGTTTTTCTTGGTGACGTCCATCATCTTGATCTGCTCAAGATCGATGGGCGTGTTCTCCGCGTAGTACTGAAGCCATTTTAAGATCACTTCATTTGTAAAGAGTTCCTTACCCATTATAGTTCTCCCTTTATATGATATCTCTGCATTTCGTCCACGATGATGCAATCACTGCATGAGAGAGAGCAGAGACTGAATAAGCTGAGTGCCGTTTACACTCTGGTTTGCTTCCGGCTTCGATCCTCCAAAGAGAGACCCCAGAAGTCCTCCGCCTGAGGATGCTCCTCCAGCTGCTCCAAACATGCTCATAACATCTCCCAGATCCAGACCATCGCTGAGATCCACTCCCGATGCCTGCTGGTTGGATGCGGCGGATGTTGCCACCGACAGTCCGCTGAGGATGGAGGGGGATATGGTGCCCAGGACCTTGGTGACTTCCTGTTCGCTTGCTCCCGACTCTCCCGCTATGGACTGGATCAGATCCGTCTGCTCATCTCCAAGAATGTGTCCGACTATCTTTGCTCCGTCCTCTTCGTCGGCTTCGGCGATCTGGGTTCCGATGTCTCCTGTGTTCTTATGCTGACCCAGGGCTCCAAGGAGTGAATTTGCTCCCGCCTGGGATGATGCGTTGCTGGTCATTTTTTTGATAAGCAGAGGTATTGCGATAGCCAGAATCATCTTCAGGGTTTTCTCCGAAATGCCTGTTCTGGCGGCAAGGGCCTGCAGTGCCGATCCTGATAATAACGAATTGGTAAGTACGTTGAGTAAATTCATTTTTTCTCCTCCTATTCCTCTACGAATACACTTCCTCCAATGAATTCACGTATGATCGAGTTGTTCGGAATAATGCTGTCATCCTCGATGATCCTGAAGAACTCGAGGAATTTAAGTATCCTTACCGCTTCACCGTATTCCGTCTCCTCGGAACTTATCTCCTTTAACAAAGGTACCACGTATTTTTTCAGAACCGGGATCTCGTATTCAAGGGCGGTGTTGAACAGAACATCTGCCTCTCCGTTGTAGGGGAAGATGTTGGTGTTCTCCCCTGCCCTTACCTTTGGCCATCCCTTTATGGTCTCCGCAGCCGAATGGCCCCTGTACTTGTAATCCCTGACCATTCGCCTGAGCATCCTGGCATCCGTTGAGGGGACCCTGTTGTGTCTGTCCAGATTGAGCTGTGTCAGAGGGCTGATGTAGATCTTGAACTTCTCTTTTCGATCTATCTGTTCCGTCAGCTTATCGTTCAGAGCATGTATCCCTTCGATAACAACCGGCTGGTTTTTATCTATGGATGTGATGCGTTTGCCAAATATCTTTTTGCCCTGAAGGAAGTCGAACTCGGGAAGATCCACTTCATCTCCCGCCAAAAGGCCGTTCATATCGTGGTTAAAGAGATCGATATCCAGGGCACCCAGATTCTCGTAATCCGGTTCCCCCTTTTCATCCAAAGGAGTGTTCTCCCTTTCAACAAAATAGTCATCGGTACCGAGATAGAGCGGGTCGAGCCCTATCACTCTCAGCTGTGTGCAGAGCCGCCTCGCAAAAGTTGTCTTTCCCGATGAAGAAGGTCCCGCTATGAGGATTATCCTCTTGTTCTGTCTGTTTATCTCCTCTGCT
>CADBRY010000055.1 GCA_902797195.1 uncultured Eubacteriales bacterium | reverse complement strand
GAGTGAAATCGTAGATCATATCCTCCTCATCGGGTTGGCCTTCAAGTTTCACCACCAGCTTATAGGTATGACCGTGCAGTCTCTCGCACTTGCCGTGATAGTGTATCAGATTGTGAGCTGCGTCGAAATCGAATTCCTTGATCAGTATCATTTCGCTCTTCCTTCCTGTATTCCGCAAATATCTTTTACCACTTCTCCCGCCATAATGAGTCCCACTACGGCAGGTGCAAAGGCAACTGAGCCCGGCGGCCGCTTCCCCGTTTCAGACTCCCCTTCTTCCGGCTCTGCCACCGGCCTTATGGGTTCCTCCCGAGAGTATACCACCTTTAGAGAGTCTATGCCCCTCTTTCTGCATTCCTTTCTCATGACCTTGGCCAGAGGACACACTGTCGTCTCATATATATCCGCAACCTCAAAGGCCGAAGCGTCCAGCTTGTTCCCCGCGCCCATTGCGCATATTATTGGAACGCCTGCAGCCTTCGCTCCTTCGATCAGAGCAAGTTTACCCGCAACGGTATCTATGGCATCCACTATGTAATCGTAGTCGCCAAGGTCTATCCCTTCAGCGGATCCGCCTCCTTTGTAGAACACATCGTGGACCACCACCCTGCATTGGGGATTTATGAGGGCGATCCTGTCCCTTGCGGCTTCCGTCTTTTTTCTTCCCAGAGTCTCTTCCGTCGCTATGATCTGACGGTTCAGGTTTGTTATATCCACCCTGTCGAAATCTATAAGATCAAGGGCGCCGACTCCCGTGCGGGCCAGTGCCTCGGCCACGTGGCCGCCAACACCTCCCAGGCCGAAAACAGCGACCCGGGACTCAGAAAGTTTATTCATGGCTTCTCTTCCCAGAAGCATTTCAGTCCGCTGAAACCGATCCTTCATAGACAGCTGTTATTCCTCAATTATAACTTCCGGATTTGCTGCATCCGCCATGTGCTTTGTGACGGTTCCTCCAAGCTCTTCTTCTATCATGGCCTTCATTTCATCAAGTGCCAGATCCAGGATGTCCGCCCTCTCTCCTGCCACTGTTTCGATTATCATGAAGGCGTTTTCCGTCTCTTCAGTCAGCATGGTCCTTACGGACTCTCTCCAGTTAAAGCAGCGGCAGATAGCGCCGGCGTTGTCTTTGTAAACGACTTCACCGGGATATGGAGGCTCGCTCTTGTCGCTTCCGTATGTGACGAACTCCTCGTCCCCATCTGCGACCGTCAGCCTGTTGTCTCCGTCGAACTTGTCTATATCCTCTCCTCCTACGGGAACTCCGTACTTAAGGGATATTCCGTTATATATATCCACAAGAGGATTTATGGTTCCGATCTGGTTGCCCTTTGCAACTCTCTTGAGGAGAGCTTCGATGGAACAGCGGGCGCCCTTCTTGGTCTTGAATTTATAGAAGGCATCTCTCCATGTGCGGATTATTGGATTCGCCGTGAATTCCGGATTGTCGATGTGTTCGGCGGCGATGGCCTGGCACTCTTTGAGCCAGGGGGCATACTTCTCCTCGTCTTTGATGGTATTGTCTATTCCGTTGCATACGAGGATGCCGATCCTTGAGTCAGGAAAAATCTCGAAAAACTTGTCTTCCATAATAAACTTTTTCATCTTTGACCTCCTGTTTTAGTGAGTGTATCCGTAGGATCCTGTTTTCTCTTCGTTGCAGAGAACGTGTGCCTTCTTGAGATCATCAAGGCATTCTCTGAAATCCATGACGAAGGCTTCGGCCAGGTTGAAGGTAAGGTCTGCCCTGCACACTACACGCTGGACCGTCACCTCTTCGGCTCCGTCGGGAAGTGAGTAGGCGGGGACCTGCCATCCGTGCATGCGCAGGCGGTCTGAAAGGTCGTAGAGATTCCACACCACCTCAGTTCCATCCTTGTACTTGGCGTTTTCCTTGAGTTTATAACATACTATGGGCATTCGGGAGCCTTCGTTGTAAAGCTCGAAGAGTCCCGTGTGCTCTATCCTGTCTGCGATAAGGGTGGCGATCTCCTGGGTTTTCAGGTGGATGTGACTGTATCCCTGCCGTCCGAATCTCAGGAAGTTGTAGTACTGGCCTACGATCTGACTTGCGCTGCGGGAGAAATTGATC
Organism: uncultured Eubacteriales bacterium; assembly: GCA_902797195.1. Taxonomy (GTDB): domain Bacteria; phylum Bacillota; class Clostridia; order Peptostreptococcales; family Anaerovoracaceae; genus Lentihominibacter. Next base: position 966 of record CADBRY010000055.1, on the reverse strand, counting down.
GCCATGGTAGGCATCTGTCCTCCAAGATAGCTCACCTCAAAGATCAGCTCACTGGGAAGATACTCCTTGCTGCGCCATACCACCCAGCCCACTCCCGGGTAGGTGAGACCGTACTTGTGACCGGATGTTGAGATGGAAACAACGTTATCCAGTCTGAAATCCCAAAGCAGATCCGGCTCGGTAAAGGGTGTGAACATTCCGCCGCTTGCTCCGTCTATGTGGATCACCAGCTCATGGCCTCCCTGATGCTCATCGTTGTATTTCCGGACAAGCTCATCCAAAGCTTTGATGTCATCGTATTCTCCCGTATATGTGGTTCCCATTATGCCCACTATTCCGATGGTGTACTCATCCACATAGTCCATGACCGTATCAAGGTCCAGGGTCATATTGTTCTTGGTCACCGGAACGACCCTCAGGTCCACATCCCAGTAAACGCAGAATTTTTCCCAGCATACCTGATAGGCGGAGCTCATGACCAGGTTCGGGTTCTTTGCCTTGTAATCGAAGCCCCTCTTTTTTGCCTTGTCTCTCCAGCGGAATTTCATCGCCATTCCCGCAAGCATGCAGGCTTCGCTGGAGCCTACGGTGGAGGTGCCCAGATAGTCCGAGTTCTTGGGTGCGTTCCAAAGTCTGGCAAGGATGTTGACACATCTGTTTTCCAGTTCCGCCGTCTGGGGATATTCGGATTTGTCTATGGCGTTTTTGTCAAGGGTCTCCGCCATGAGCTCAACAGCCTGTTTCTCCATGTATGTCTGGCAGAATGTGGCCATATTCAGCCTGGAATTCCCCTCATCAAGGAGCTGGTTTTCGATCAGGGCCTTTGCTGCATCCGGATCGATGGACTCCTCGTTCAGTCTGTATTTGGGAATGACCGAGCCCTTCTCCTTGGATCCGTATCCAAAAGCCATGCTCCTGAGCTTCGCTTTGTTTTCTTCACCGTATAACATGTTTCCTCCTGTTCGT
>CADBRY010000054.1 GCA_902797195.1 uncultured Eubacteriales bacterium | reverse complement strand
ATTGAGACCGGTTGCTCTTGCTATGGTCCTGGCGATCTGAGAAACCTCTATGGTATGGGTAAGACGTGTTCGGAAATGATCTTCTTCCGGAGCTATGAAGACCTGAGTCTTATGCATGAGGCGTCTGAAAGACTTGGAATGGATTATCCTGTCTCTGTCCCTTTGAAAATCCGTGCGGATATCGCACTTCTCTTCGGGAACCACACGTCCCCTGCTTTCATCGGCTTTGACGGCAAATTCCGAAAGGATCTCATGTTCTCTTTTTTCTGTTATCTCTCTGATCATCATCTCTCACCTGTAGATCCAAAACCTCCCACTCCACGGTCAGTATCACGGATCTCATCCACGGCAACCATATCCACCCTGACATAGGAACACACCACCATCTGTGCGATCCTGTCTCCGTCATTGACGGTAAAAGTCTCCTGTCCAAGGTTCACCAGAGGCACCATCACCTCGCCCCTGTAATCGCTGTCGACCGTTCCCACACCATTTATCAGGGAAATGCCATTTCTGATGGCAAGCCCGCTGCGAGCCCTGATCTGGACTTCCAGCCCTTCGGGTATTTCAAGAAAAAGTCCCGTAGGGATCAGCTTCCTTTCTCCAGGGGCGATGGTTACAGGACATTCCAGAAAGGCTCTCAGATCCATGCCTGAGGAGCCCGCTGTTTCATATTCGGGGAGTTTTCCCGATCTGGTTATAGCCTTGATGGTTTTCACGATTTGACCATCTCCTCGATGTCGAATTCCTTGCCTGTAACTGCTGCCGCACAATAGTTGTCAGGATCTCCTATAATAGATGCCATTTTCAAAACGTCATCGGTAGTCACATTATCAAAGGATCTCAGGACGTCGTCTGTGTCTCTTATTTCATCCAGAAGCAGCTTGTTTCTGCCTATCCTGATCATTCTGCTGTTGGTGTTCTCAAGGCCAAATATATACGAACTTTTTACCTGTTCTTTTGCCATCTCAAGCTCTTCTTCTGTAACACCTTTATCTTTGAGAACGACCAGTTCTTCCTTGATGGCATCTATTGCCTTTTCAACATTTTCGTGGGCGATACCCGCATAGATGTTGAAGAAACCGCTCTCGCTGGAGAGTATGTTCATGGAGGCCACGGAATACGCCAGGCCCTTCTCCTCCCTTATGTTCTGGAAAAGTCTCGAGCTCATGCTTCCGCCAAAAATGCTGTTCATGAGAACCATGGCGTAGTAATCATCCGATGCGAGAGAAATAGATGGGCAGGCAAGGCAAATATGAGTCTGCTCGATATCTTTTGTCTTGACTTTGAATTCGGGTGTGTAGGGCTTTTTTTCAAAGGCAACTTCATCCCTTGTTCTCTTCATGGAAGAAAGCCCTTCCTCAAACTGAGCAGCAATACGATCCGGATCGAAGTTTCCGGAAACCGCCACAACTATGCTGTCATTTGTGTACTTGTCCGAATAGTAATCCACCATTTCCTTCCGTCCGATTCCCGAAAGGCTTTCGGGGGTCCCCAGAATGGAATTGCCGATGGGATTTCCGCAGCTGACAAGTTCTGAGATGATATCCATTATATCGTCGTCGGGAGTGTCCTTGACCATCTTTATCTCTTCAAGGATCACCTGACGCTCTCTGTCCATTTCCTTCTCGTCAAAGACGGAGGATGTGAGCATATCAAGGATTATCTCTGAGCCATCATAGATGTTTGATGACAAAGTCTTGATATAGTAACAGGTGGCTTCCCTTCCTGTAAAGGCGTTGCTTATGCCTCCTATTTTATCCGCGTCTTCTGCGATCTGTCTGGCGGTACGTTTTTCCGTACCCTTGAACATCATGTGTTCTATAAAATGTGAAATGCCGGATATATCTTCACTTTCCAGTGAAGATCCGGCTTTTACCCAGATACCTGCGGCGGCCGATTGTACGTAGTCCGTAGGCTCCATCACAATTTGAGCGCCGCATTCAAGTTTTCTCATGTCGATCATAAATTATTACCCCTCTTTGTTTTCATCCCTGTTTTCATTTGATTCATTCATTATATTCTCAACGTCGATCCCTTTGTCCTCTTCAGGCTCTTTGACGGCTTCCTCCCCGGCTTCCCGGCCGGTCTCCGGAGCCTCATTGTTCTTTTCCTCTACAGACTCGATGACTTCTTCTATGTGGGCTATTGGAGCCTCGACATCGATCTGATCGGCTGTGACGGGAGCAGGTGCTGTTTCCTTTATCAGATGGCCTGCAAGTATCTCATAGAAGCCTGCCTGGGTCGAATTGATATATGCCATTACAGGTGCGTAAAAGAGAGATCCGATGGCTCCTGCAACCATAATGGCCACGGTGGAATCAGTCATGTTTTCCACTGCTGCAGATACCATTCCCATAGGTAAGAGGGAAAGGATCGCCCATCCGATGAAAGAAAGATTCAGAAGGAAATACTTTGCTTTGTTGCCTTTCATCATCCTCTTGCTCTCATTGACGCACTGCCTTATTGTTTTTGTCGGGTCGTCGGCCAACACATAGAAGGACTGGCTGTATCTTATGGCTGCGATTATCCCGGGTATGTAAGCCAAAATCAAAATGGGCGAAAAGGTCAGGAAGGCAGTGGGAGATCCGGAGGGCCCTGCCAGGATACCAATCAAAGCCCCTGCAACAAAACATGAGGGAAGCGTCCACAGGAACACGAACAGCATCATGAAGAGAAGCAGACCGAGTGACTTTGCAAATTTCTCAAATCCAAGGAATACGTCCTTGGGACCCACTTCATGCCCTCTGAATGAGGCCAGGAAAAACAATGCGCATCCCAGGTTAAATGCTCCGGCCACGCACAGGCTGTACACCATTGAAAGAAGGTTGTACTCGGGCATGGCGTTGCTGAATTGTGAATACTCTTCAGGGTTGATATCGCTTCCTGCGGGGAAAAGACTTGCAATATTAAGTCCCATGGTATGGTTAAGTATCAGAGGAGGCACTGAAAGGCATAAAATGACGATGCACATTGCGATAATGGCCGTCTTCCACTTACCTCTCAAGGCATTTCTTCCCAACTGTCTTAAAGCGCTTATTCTCTCAGTGATTATGATATTCTGTCCTACCATATTTCCCTGCATAATATACTATCCTCCCGTTTATGTTCCTACTTTTCAAGTTAGAATAATAACACATCCTAAGATTCAATTCAACAAATCATCATTTGATTGTATTTATATGATTATTATGTTACTCTGTTTAAAGTGTAAATATGAGAAATGAGAGGTGCGTTATGGAAATAAAGAAATCCGCTGAAGACTATCTTGAGACTATGCTTATTCTGAAGGAAGAGCATGGTTATATACGTTCAGTAGATATAGCAGAGCATCTTGGCGTTACAAAACCAAGTGTGTCTTACGCTACAAAAAACCTGAGAGAAAACGGTTATATTACAATGGCCACCAACGGCATGATAACCCTGACCGATAAGGGTATGGAGATCGCTGAAAAGATATACTCCCGTCATAAACTGCTGACTGAGTTTTTTATAAACATAGGTGTTGATCCTGATATCGCAAGAGACGATGCCTGCAAGATCGAACATGACATCCACCAGGAAACCTATGAAGCTCTCTGTAAGCATGTAAAGACCCTTTGATCTGCAAAGGCAACCACACACAATAAGCGACAACACATAATAAAAAAGCCGGAAATGATTTTCCGGCTTTTTATTATTCACTGTCTTGTCCGACTTATCTATCGATTAGTACAGGCTTGCGAAGATCTCTTCGATCTCTTCCAGTGAGAGCTCAACATAGTTGTTGCCCAGCAGTCTCTGCTGATTGTCGATGGTGCTCCGTGCAAATGACTTGATCTGATCTTCAGTCCTGCCATACTCTTTCAGAGGCTTAAGCTCGATGAGCTTGCCAAGGAATGCATCCAGCTCATCATATACGCTTGCAACGTCACAACCCATGATGTCAGCAAGGATCTGATTCAGGATCTCGATCTTGCCCTTAGGCTGCTTTCTCATGTACATCTTGAATACAGCTGTGAAGCAGATGAAGTTAGCCTCGCCGTGAGGAATGTGGAATGCGCCGCCGTGTGCATAGGACAGAGCGTGAACTGCTGCACAACCTGCATTACCGAATGCAATACCTGCATAGTTTGAAGCGATAAGGAAGTCCTTAAGCAGGTCTTCTCTGTTCTCCTTTGTGTTTCCGCCTCTTTCGATGATCTTCTTGTATCCGTTCATGATCATCTTGATAGCCTCCAGTGAGTACATCTCTGTGAATGGGGATGCCTTGGGGCTCAGGTATGACTCTGTTGCGTGGATCAGAGCGTCTACGGAAGAAGTTGCGAATACCTTGTCGGGAAGTCCGCTGAGGGATTCGGGGATGAGAACTGCTGTGTCAGCATATGTCTGCTCATCAGCGATACCCTTCTTCAGGTTCAGTGAAGGAATGCTTGCAACAGCAACGTTGGTAACTTCTGAACCTGTTCCGCAGGTTGTGGGAACAACGATCAGCTCTTTAACTCTCTTGGGAGCAACTTTGCCTGTGTAGAGATCTGCAACCTTGTCAGGGATATCACATGCAAGAACCTTGCAGCAGTCTACGATGGTGCCGCCGCCGAAAGCGATGATACGATTGTATTCGTACTTATCCATCTCTTCCTTCATAGCATCCATCATCTCGTCTGTAGGCTCACCTGCGCCGTACTTTTCCTGATAAACAACAGGAACATCAACGCCTGTAGGTGCTACATAAGGTGTGTACATCCATTCGTTTGTAACCAGGATGTCGCCCTTACCAACATTGAACTCTTTGGCAAAATCGGCGAAAGTATCGAAGTAATGGATCGCCGGTACTACTCTTAATGCCTGCATTTTAACTACCTCCTAATAATTCTTTTGATTTATTCTACATCACTCAGTGAAATCTTCTCGGGGAACATTTCATTGAATTTTTCAACCAGTTCTGCTCTGAATTCGGGATGTGCGATCTTGATGAGAGCCTTTGCTCTTTCTCTTGTGGCAACACCCTTCATTCTTGCAATACCGTATTCGGTTACAACGTAGTCAACGTCAAAACGGTTTGTAGTTACACATGCACCCTCGGTCAGGAGAGGCTTGATCTTGGAAAGCTTTGTGCCGTCCTTCTTGACAGTTACTGAAGGCATAGCGATGATAGCTCTTCCGTTCTCAGCCATCTGAGCACCACGGATGAAGTCTACCTGTCCGCCAACACCTGAGAACTGACGATATCCGATCATGTCTGCAGCAACCTGTCCGTAGAAGTCTACTTCGATAGCGGAGTTGATGCTGACATTGTTCTTGTTCTGGCAAACTACCATAGGATGGTTAACGTAGTCAACTGTTCTCATGAGGCAGTTCTCATTGTGATCCAGGAAGTCATAAGTCTTTCTTGATCCCATAGCGAAGTTGAATACCATTTTGCCTGTATCGATGTCCTTTTCGCTGCCGTTGATTGCTCCCTGCTCATAGAGGAAGATAGGTCCGTCGCCCAGCATCTCGGAGTGGATACCAAGATTCTTCTTGTTGCCAAGCTCGTGACATACAGCATCGGGGATAGCACCGATACCAAGCTGCAGGCAGTCACCGTCGTTGACCAGCTCTGCGCAGTATTTTCCGATAGCTTCTTCGGTAGGTCCGATCTTTGCCTTTGGAAGCTCGAAGAGGTCCTCATCGTGCTCTACGAATGCATCGATCTCATCAACATCGAAGATAGCATCGCCATATGTGAAAGGTACATTGTTGTTGACCTGTGCGATGACTGTCCTTGCGGATCTGAGAGCCTGCACTGTGTAGTCTGCGGAAACACCTGTGGAAACTTTACCGTTTTCATCGGGAGGTGTTACCTGCAGAAGCAGTACATCAACATTGATGATACCTTTTCTCATAAGGATAGGAATCTCGTAGAAGTATACGGGAACAATGTCTCCATTGCCTGCTGCGATGGCTTTTCTGGAGTTGCCAGCGCCAAACCATACCTCTGTGAAGAAGTTATCCTTGTACTCTTCATTGACATACTCTCCGGGACCATTTGATACCATGTGGTGGACCTTGACGCCCTTGTATGCGTCGTGGTTCTTTACCATACAGTCGATAAGGTATTCCGGCTCGTTGATGCAGTGAGAAAGAACAACGTCGTCACCTGACTGAATCAGCTTAACTGCTTCTTCTCCACTCATCAATCTGCTTTCATAAGTTTCTTTCCAGCCCATTTGAATCATTCTCCTTTGTTTGAATTACGTTTCAAAAGCTCATCTTTAACGGATTCGATGTGGGATTCGTCCCACATTTTAATAACTTCGTTTTCAGCAGTGTACTGCTCGTGGCTCGCACAGCATGCCGGGCATCCGCCAATGACAAGCAGTTGATCGTAAGGTACATCCTCCTGAGCGTAATCAAAGTCGATATCGTCCAGTTCATCCTTGATCTGACGATATGCGTCTCCTCTTTGATATCTGGGGTTGCACCCTCCGCAAAACTTTACACCGCACTTCATTTTATTAATTGAATCTAACCCTTTCGATAATTGAGGCCGCTTCGGATCAGCCGAAGCGACCTCAAATACAAATCAATTCACTGTCTGAAGGATCTTATTTGATGCCTGCAATTGCCTTTGCGAGAGCTTTCTTTCCTTCGATGTTGCCCTGTCTCTGGATCATGATTCTCTGAGCCTGCGGGGAACCTGCACCATGCATTGACTCGGTTCTGTATCCAACTGCAGATGCGCCGAGACACATGTTCTCGATGAGTCTCATGATTCTCTGTCTCTCTTCTGTTGTGCATGCGGGGGATCCAGCGAAGAACTTGTTGCAGATCTCGCCGATGGTCTCGCCATTCTTACCAACCTTCATGTCGGACTTGAAGTCTGTTTCGGAAGGCATGGTTACCATCAGTCCGCCTGCGATATCCTCTGCGAGTCTTACGATCTCATAGGGGAATCTTGTGATGTTCTGCTTACATACGTTTGCCAGGAGCAGGTCGATCTGATAGTTTCCTGCTGCTGTTGCCTGACCTTCTGCTGAGCAAGCGATACCGCAGCAGTAGAGAGTCTCGTTCAGGTGTGTCATCTCGATCAGCTTGTCCTTGATGTGGGAAGCCTTCTGTGCGCCATTGTACTCTGCTGCCAGAGCTGCTGCACCGATGAGAACGTCGCCAACACCGACTTTGCAGCCGCCGTATGACTGTCTGTGATATCCTGCGAATCTTTCGACCAGCATTCCTGCGAAGTCATACTCACCCTTGAGGAAGATGTACTCGTTGGGAATGAATACGTCGTCGAATACGACCAGGGCTTCCTGTCCGCCGAACTTGGCATTACCGAGATCGATATCTGCGCCCTCTTCCATCTTTCTGGTGTCGCAGGACTGTCTTCCGTATACCATGTAGAGACCTTCGGCATCCGTGGGGAGTGCAAAGGCAACGGCAAAGTCCTTGTCCTCTTCTCTCATTGCCTGTGTGGGCATGACGATGTGCCAGTGGGAGTTGATGGAACCGGTCTGGTGAGTCTTGGCTCCGCTTACTACGATACCATCTTCTCTGTACTCCTTGATATGTACGAATACATCAGGATCCTTCTGTGCGCTGGGAGCAAGACCTCTGTCGCCCTTGGGGTCGGTCATAGCTCCATCGACTACCAGGTCTTTTTCCTGGACCATCTTCAGGAAGTTCACGAAATTGTCGTGATACTTGGTTCCATATTTCTGGTCGATCTCATATGTGGTTGAGAACATTGCATTGAAAGCATCCATACCGACGCATCTCTGGAAGCATCCAGCCGTCTTCTGTCCGCAAAGTCTCTGCATCTTCACCTTGTTCTTCAGGTCATCTGTGCTCTGATGCAGATGTCCGAAACGGTTGATCGTCTCACCTGTCAGGTTTGATTTAACTGTCATCAGATCTGCATATTCGGGATCCTGTGCAAGATCATAAGTGATTGCTACGCAGTTGATTGACGGTCTGATGATCGGATGATCTACCCAGTTGTCGATCTTCTCGCCAAACATGTAGACTCTCGTGTTCATCTTTCTCAAACTCTCGATGTACTGTTCGCCTGTCATTAACATAACTTCATCTCTCCTTCTTCTTAACAGAAATATCTTTGCGATGCTTCGGTCGGAACGTGCCGCTTCCACACCTAAGTGAATTAAGTTATATGCCATCGTGGCTTTCGCCACGTATCAGCCTTCTTTTTTCAGTATCTTGCGAGCCATGTCGAGAAGATCTTCGCTGACTGAAGTGTCCAGGACCACATCCTTTACCTCCGGAACTCCGCCCATGACAAAATCCTTGACCACTTCCTCCAGGGTCTCCTGGGCAGATGGGCAAGTAGCGCATGCACCCGTCATCTTGACATAGGCAACACCGTCTTCGACCTTTGAAAGCTGTGCGCCGCCAAAATGATTCGCAAGTACCGGATCAACTTTTTCTTCAAGGATTTTTCTGATCTGATCTTCCACTTTAGTCTTATTCGTCCCCTCTCTCTCCATGATAATTATAATAAACTGAAAACCGTTTTTCAAGGTGTATTCAGTATCAAGAATACAATGATTATTCTGAAAATTCCAATGTTTCTACGGATTTGGAAGAACTCAGATCCTGCTCCATCCAAGGGACCTTGCGACGGCTTCATGCCACCTGTCAAGTCTTGCTTTTCTGCCCTCTTCTTCCATCTCAGGCACAAAGATCCTGTCGATCTGCCACTCGGATTCTATCTCCTCCATGCTTTCCCAGTAACCCGTAGCAAGACCGGCCAGATATGCCGCGCCCAGAGATGTAGTCTCAAGGTTTATGGGTTTGACGACTTTTCTTCCGCCTATATCCGCCTGGAACTGCAGCAGGAAACTGTTTGCAGCCGCTCCTCCGTCTACTCTCAGTTCACTTATGTCTCCATCCATATCATCAGCTGCCGCTTCCATAAGGTCGCAGGTCTGATACGCCATAGCCTCAACCGCAGCTCGCACGATGTGGGCTCTTCCAGTCCCCCGTGTTATACCCGTAATGGTCCCCCGCGCATAAGGATCCCAGTACGGAGCACCCATGCCCGTAAAAGCCGGGACCATATATACGCCTTCCGTGTCCTCTATGCTCCTGCAGAGATTCTCGGCCTGAGGAGCAGTCTCAATCAGTCCCAAACCATCCCTCAGCCACTGTATGGCTGCTCCTGCAACGAACACCGAACCTTCCAGTGCATATGCCACACTATCACCGATCTTCCATCCTATGGTACTTATCAGGCCGTTTGATGATGAGATGATCTTATCACCCGTGTTTATCAGCAGAAAACCTCCCGTACCGAAGGTGTTCTTTGCCATACCCTCTTTGAAACAGGTCTGTCCAAAAAGGGCTGCCTGCTGATCCCCGGCGATTCCTCCTATCCTGATCGCTCCGCCAAACAGTTCCTCATCCGTCTCCCCGAATATACAACTGGAATCTCTGACTTCAGGAAGGATTGCCTTTGGGATATCGAGAACTTCCAGGATCTCATCATCCCAGCAAAGTTCCCTTATGTTGTACAACATCGTCCTTGAAGCATTTGAGACGTCGGTAGCATGCACTCTGCCTCCGGTCAGCTTCCAAAGGAGCCAGCAGTCCACTGTCCCGAAGAGCAGT
>CADBRY010000053.1 GCA_902797195.1 uncultured Eubacteriales bacterium | reverse complement strand
TTGATATCATCGCTGAGCTTTTTCAGTTCTGCCATCAGTTCGTCGGTATTCTTCCCCTCTTTTTTCATGATGGGGATCTGCTTTGACGCAGTCTTCTGATGGTTTTTCATCTGCTCAACTTCCGCCAGCAGTTCTCTTCTCTTTATATCCAGCCGGCGAACATCCTCAAGGCCAAAATCTCCCTTGCCTCTCAGTTCCACAGCCTTCTTTACGCCGTCAAAGTCCTCTCTTATTCTTTTAATATCGAGCATCTCTTCCTCCTATCGGATCCGTCTTAATACAGATTCTTTTTATATGAAAGGTACATTCCTATAAGTTTTTCCACTTCGATCTGCATCTCACACAGCATGTCAGATGCCTGCTCATACTCCTTGCTTTCGAGGGATTCCACTATGCGGGTCAGGAGGCATGTCTCGCCCATGGTGTTCCTGCCCAGGTAGTCCCTCAGCCTGCTGATCTCGCTCCAGCTTTTTCTGTCGTAGTCCACGCAGTCATCTTCATCGTGGGCCTTGGCACAGTCTCTGAGCACGTCCATGGTCTCAGGGACTATCCTTCCCTGGAGTTCCGTCTCCCACTGGGAGATTACCGCCTCACGGTATGATGCAAGAGTTGTATCCGTCATCACGTCATCTCTTTTGAAAATCTCCAGTTTCTCAGGATATTTCTCAAATGCCATGATATTCTCCCAGACAGTCTTGGGAGCTCTGCCAAAGAGTTTGTCACGCTCTTCCTCGGTGTACTCGTCAAAGACATCCCTCTCGCTCCGGTAAACCCTGTCTTTATCCAGATAAAAGTCTTCTTCCCCGTACTCTTTTGATATGGATGCCTCCAGTTCCTCCATTGACTTTTCTGCTTCAAGGGAGGCCTTGATGCCGTCCAGCATGGCCATGTATGAGGCTGCCAGAACCAGATATGTGTTGCTCTTCGGGTTTGGTGAACGCAGTTCAAATCTGGTGGCCATAGGATTTCCTGTTTCTCTTACAAGACCAACGAGAACTGTACGGTTTCTCGAGGGCCTTGCGGCGCTGTGTCCCAGTGAGGTAACAGTACAAACGGGAGCTTCGTAGCCGGGCTTCAGTCTGTTGAGAGCATCGTTGCTGGAGCTTACAAATGGATTTATAACGTCGTAGTTCTTGAGCAGTCCCATGAGAGCTCCGAATCCTATTGGACTCATGAAGTTCTCCTCGGCATTGGCGGGAGAAAACAGGTTTACCATCCTTCCGTCTTTGAGTTTTGCGGCCACTCCCATATGGGTGTGTTCACCGCTTCCCGCTACCCCTTCTATTGGCTTTGCCATAAAGGTGACTTCCAGACCGTAAAGGCGGAAGATATCACGAATGACATACTTGATCTGATTTTCATTGTCCGCAGCCTGTATGGCGGAGGAGTACTTCCAGTCTATCTCCAGCTGCTCCATAACGTGATCGTAATTACCTGAATTTTCCAGTTTAGCCTTGACCCCTCCAACTTCCTTATGACCCATTTCCATTTCAAAGCCATAGTGATCCAAAATGAGCATCGCCTCTTCCATGGCTGTTCTTACCGATCCTGTGGTTCTCTTCCAGTACTGCTCCTTGAGCAACTGGGCCGTGGAAAGCTGTTCTCTGTCCGCATCATCGTCAGGTGTCCTTACCCAGAACTCCAGTTCCGTGGCGGCGGTAATAAGGATTTCCGATATATCATCCGCACTTTCTATGCCGATGTCTTTAAGAACGTAGGGATGCTCCTTCATCAACCGGATCAGTTCTGCCTTGAAGTTCCTTATGGCGTCTCTCAGTATGACTCTGGATCCAACTCCCTCGTTGTCGTCATGTATAAGAGATGACGGTATCCTCAGGGTCCCCACGGGCAGTCCCGTCTCCGGGTCGGGATAGCTGAAGTTGTGGTCCACGAACCAGTTTACGGTCGTGTCGGGAATGATATCCACCTTGGCATTGTTCAGATCCGCGATCTTGGGAAGCACTACGCTGGAACCGTCAGTTTGAACGCCCGCTTTCAGGAAGGCCTCTATATCTTTCAAAAACTCCCTCACGGGGATTTTCTCATCGGTATCATGGCCGCCAATATCTATGCCCACAAGTGAGACGAATTTGATCTCGGGATGTGCCAGAAGAGTTGTCCTTATCTCTCCAACCCCATGCCTGTCTGCAGGGATGGTAAAAAGCATTTTACTGAAATCGTAGTTTAGCATCCTTTTCCTTTCCAAAGAGTCTTATGCTGCCCTTTATAGCTCAGAGCCCTTTGGGCCCTCCTCAATCAATCAGAGCATCCCCGAAATTCTCCGGGAATGCTCCTCCTATTTATCTGTCGCTGTGTATTTACGGCCCATGTTACTTGGCAAGCTGGTTCAGATATTTTTCCAGCTCATTCATGTACTCACCGTACTTGTCCCATTTGCCGTCCTTGATGGCTTCCTGAGCATTGTCGTAAGCCGCCTGGGCCGCTTCGATAAGTTCAGTCTGACTCAGGGT